>CAZZLB010000140.1:0-3419 GCA_964654655.1 uncultured Rhodoferax sp.
GTGCAGGCATCGAGCAGGTCAACCAGGCCATCACGCAGATGGACGAGGTAACACAGCAGAATGCAGGCCTGGTCCAGGAGGCCGCCGCTGCAGCGGACTTGCTTCGATCTCAGGTGCGTATCGTCGATGAGGCCATGGGGACCTTCCGACTGGGACAGGACAGCAAACGCGTGGCCAGAGTGCCACCTGCATCGCTACCTGTGCGCGCCCTGACGCACAAGGCCGCTTAGAGAAACACACAAGGTCGGGTTAGAACAACTCGATATCGCCCGCCACAGGCTTCTTGAGTACGCTGGCAATGTAGTTGCTCTCCTGTGTGGAGATCACGTTGTTGTGCAAGGAGCGCAGGCGTTTGACTTTGGCCTTGCCGGTGGCGGGGAAATAAAGCGTCATTCTTGGAAAGGCGTCGCCGACATCCTCGGCGACCAGGCGGAGTTTCTCGGTTTTGAGGTATTCCCGCACAAAGAGGATGTTGCGCATGCCGACATCGGTCATATTCGCCAGGATGCGGCCACCGCCGAAGATCTTTACTTCCAGGTTTTGCCTGAGCCCACCATGGCGCAGAATGCCGTTGATCAGGTGCTCCATGGCGAAATTGCCGTAGCGGGTTCCGGTACTCAGCCCGGCGGCTTTCCATGAATCGGACTCCGTCCCGGCCGACGCCGGCAGCATGAAGTGATTCATGCCCCCGATGCCCGAGACGCGGTCGCGAATGCATGCTGCTATGCATGAGCCCAGCGTGGTCGAGACCGCTTCATCGTTCTTCGTCACATAGTATTCGCCGGGCAGGATGCGAGCCGTGTAGAACTCCTGGCTCTCACTCCAGGTTCGACGGATGTGCTCGAAGCCGGGCAGTGCGGGGGGGAGGGGAGGCTGCATGCTGTTTATCGCTTGACAGTAAACAGCCGCTCGACTTCGATGATGGCTGCCTGTGTCTCGCGCACGGCGGCTTCGATGCAGTCTTGGGTCAGGCCAGTGATCTCCCAGGCGACAGCGTCAATCGGCGGTACGTCGAGCGGGTCTATGGTGTCGAGCTCGGCCATGACGGCCAGCGTATTGGCCAGATGGATCAGGGCGGTTTCGCGGCGATGATGCTGGCAACTGGCAAGGTCGTGGTGGTGCGCGATGCATTCTTCAAGCAGGCCGGGCAGGTGCCACTCTTTGGCCAGCGCCCCACCCACTTCGCTGTGGCTGAAGCCCATCACCTGTTGCTCGGCCTCATGCACCTGGATTTCCTCGGCGCTGTCTAGCACCATCAACAATGCTTCTTTGGCCTGTCCTGGCAGGCGGTTGAAGATGATGAGCTCGCCAATGTCGTGCAGCAAGCCCGCGGTGAACAGGGCATCGGGGTCACAGCGACCCATCAGTTTGGCGAGGTGGCGGGCGGTCAGTGCGCACAGCAGGCTGTGGCGCCAAAAGTTCTGCATCGAGACCAGTTCGTTGGGCAAGCCTTCGAAGCTGCTGGCCACCGACATCGAGAGCGCGAGGTTGCGAATCTGCGCGGTGCCGATGATGGAGACCGCTTTGGTGACCGACTCGACGGCGGACGGAAACTGGTAGAGCGCGCTGTTGGCAACGCGCAGCAGGCGCAGTGTGAAGGACGGATCCTGACTGACCGCTTTGGCGATGTCGGCCGACGAGCTCTTGGGATCATCGATCAGCCGACCGATTTCGATGTAGACATGCGGCAAGGTCACCAGGCCACGGATGTCCTTGACGAGTTCGTCGGCGGTACTCATGGGGCTTTCAGCACCTTGCGGATGGTGGTGCTCAACTCTTCAGCCACGAACTTGGCAACATAGGCGTCGGCACCCACACCTCTGACGTGGGCTTCGTTGGTTGCGCCAGTGAGCGAGGAATGGATGATGACAGGTATGGATTTGAAGCGGGGATCGTCCTTGATATTGCGTGTCAGGGTAAAGCCATCCATCTCCGGCATCTCCAGATCGGTCAGCACCAGGGCCACTTTGTCGTGTGCGGTCTTTCCCTCGGCCACCGCTGCGGCCGAGATTGTCTGCAGACGGTCCCAGGCTTCCTTGCCGGTCTTGGTCATGATGTAGGGAACACCCATGGCCTTGAGCCCGGTTTCGATCATCATCCGAGCCACCGCCGAATCGTCCGCTGCCAGAATGGTCGTACCAGGGGGCAATTGAATCTCGGATATCTGGGCGCCATCGGGGATGGCCTGATGATCGGATGGAAACACGTTGCGCAGAATCTGTTCGACGTCCAGTACCACGGCCAGACGATCACTGTCAACGTTGGTATCGAGCCGGGCGAAGCTTGTCACCAGGCCGCCACCCGAGCCCTCTGCAGACAGGACCTGTTTCCATTCGAGCCGAACGATCTCGTGGACTTCCTCCACGGCAAAGGCCTGGGTGGTGCGGGCAAACTCGGTGACGATGAGAATGCCCAGGCCATTTTTTGGAACGCAACCCACGACTGCAGGCAAATCGATCACCGTTATCATTTCACCGCGGATGTTTGCCACGCCCATCACAGCCGATGGCGCCCCTACGATGGTGGTAATGGGTGGCATCACCAGAATCTCGCGCACCTTGAAGACATTGATGCCAAACCACTCGCGCTGCTTCGTTCCCGGCGCCTCGCCCAGCCGAAACAGCAGCAGCTCAAACATGCTGTTGCTCGCCAGATTGGTCCGTTCGTCAATTTCCTGATTTTCTGTATTCATTGGCTTTTGTGCCTTTGGTGAATGCTTGAAATGGCGGGCGTTTGAAACGGGTCTACCTGAAACGCCAGGTGATGCCGCCGGTGATGCCGGTGTTGCTGGAACTGCTTTCGTCCTGGCGACTGATGATACCGAAGGCGATGTCCAGGTCCTTGCTGGGCGAGTACACCGCGCCTATTTCGATGAAGCTCGTGTTCGTCTGTTTGCCCGCAGCCGACTCGCGTGTGCTGCCCATGTCCAGCGCCAGCTTCCATTGATCGTTGACCTGCCAGACCGGTGCCACCGACACACGAAGCACATCGGTATCGGGGTTGGCCAAAGTGTCGCTGTATCGCACCTGCCCACTGGCAAGATTGACGAGCAAGGCGCCAAAACTGGTTTCCTGCATCAGGATGGCTGTCACTGTGTGGTAACCCCGGCCGTTGCCCAGACCCCGTGCTTCCTGTTCCCGACTGACCGCCAGGCCCAGTTCGGCCTTCACTGCCAGACTGGTCTTGCTGGCCTCGTTCTCATAGAAGCGCCACTTCAAGGCCACAGACGGATTGCCATTGCCGCTGATGAACTGATCGCTGGCCGCATTGGAATTGAGATGGGTGTGGTTGACTCCGATCGCGAAGTCCACGGTCTCGCTCAAACCCCGGGTATAGGTCAGCGGCGCGACGCGCGAGCTATAGACCACGCCGGATTGATCGACGCGGTCGTCGTTGAAGGAAAACTCCAACTGATTTTC
>CAZZLB010000140.1:3519-7167 GCA_964654655.1 uncultured Rhodoferax sp.
GACGCTGCTGAAGCCGGGCGTGCGGAGGCCGAAAGAAACCTTGCGCAGGCGCGAAAAAAGCAAATCGAGGCTGAGAAGAAGCTCGAAGCCGCCCTGAAAGATTCAAATGCATTGGCAGACAAGCAGAGAAAGCTTGACCAGGTGGCCAGACTTCTGGATCAGATCCGCTTGGCCGAGGCTTCGGGCTCGGGTCCACGCACGGTGCCAGCCAGCAGCAGTGCTGGCAACCGTCCGCAGGGCAGGCAAAGTACGCAAAAGACAGTGGACTGCACCCTGAGTTCCGGCAACATCAAAGCGATGAAAGATTGTGTGGAATCCTTCAATCGTTAAGGAAAAGCAGATGCCTTCGTCAAGACGCCGCGCCAATCCGGGAAAAGAGTTCCGCCTCTTCGACCGTCCTGGAAAGATCACCGAGGGAGCGGGTCAATTCGTCGAGTGTCCCGCCGCAGCGTGCGGCAACAGCCGCTGGCAATGCCTCGACACAGCCTCGGTCCTGGCCGGCCGTCAGGTTCTTGCCGATCAGGTTTGCTGCAAAAACGCAAGCTGCCATGACCGAATCGCAGCCAGCGCCATCGTGATGAAAGCGGATGCTGTCGGCCAGCGATTTGGGGAACTGCCACTTCTCGACCAGGATCGCTCCAGCCGTCGCGTGATCGACGCCTATGATTTTCCGCTCCGCCAGGTACAGCGGCATTGCGCTTTCCCGACTCAAAGCGATGGCTGCTGTGCATTCTTCTGGCATGAACTGGGCAAACACGATCTTGCCGAAGTCGTGCAGCAGGCCGGCAATATGGCAATCCATCGGATCGGCTCCCTCGCCCATCCTGGCGCAAAGCAGTTTGGCGATGCCAGCCACGGTCAGCGAATGCAGCAGGTAGTGATGGATATCCAGACCGGCCCGGTTCTCCTTTGGAAGCACGCCGATGGCGGCGATGCTCAGGGCCAGGTTCTTGATGGTGTTGACGCCAAGGTACACGACGGCTCGATTGATGGACGTGATCTTGCTGGGCCAGTTGTAATAGGCAGAGTTCAGCACCTTGAGAATCTTGACCATCATCACGGGGTCGGTCTCGATGACCGAGACCAGTTCCTTGGGCTGGGAATTGATGTCCCGGGTCAGTTGCAGAAGTTTTTGCACGCTTCTGGGGAAGGCGGGCATTTTGTCCACCGCATCGCTGATCTTCCGGTTCAATTCGGACGGGTTCTGCATCATGCCAGACGGCCTGCGGCCTTGCGACGACAAAGGTGGGTATCTCGAATAATGAAAACAGACATAGCTCGGAGTACTGCGGAAAATGCTGCGCTATTCGCCCAATCGAAAACCACAACACTTCTGCAAAATGTCATGGGGGCAGCGTCTGATTGGCAGCAGTTGATCACCGCGTCAGTGTAATACCCTTATCGGGGCAGAGCGACTGACGCGACTTTGAAAGAAATGTATGTCAGCTTTTAGTGGAATGGGACTTCAGCACCGGCTGCAGTTTCTGATTCAGGGCCTGTTATTGATCATTCTGCTTGCCGCGCAGCAGTGGCTGATGCGAGAGTTCGAGCATGAGGCACTGAGGTCGGCCGAGGCGCGTGCCATGACCGTGGCAGACAGTGCCAACAACGGTCTGAATACCTTCATGGAAATTCAAATTGGTGGCAAGGACGTTATCAGCGACCCCAAGAGCCGGGAATTTTTCATCAAGCGCTTGGGCGTTTCGGACAATCTGAAGGAACTCCGCGTGGTTCGCGCCAAGGGGACCAATGATGAATTTGGCGAAGGTCTGCCACGCGAGGTGCCGGTGGACGACCTCGACCGTGCCGTGATTGCCAGCGGAAAGACCGAATTCAAGATGACCACCCTGGCCAACGGCGAAGCGTCGATGAGGGCCGTGATTCCATCGATCGCCACCAAGGAGTACCGCGCGTCGAAATGCCTGTCCTGCCACGGCGTGAATGAAGGCACGGTGCTGGGTGTGGTCAGCGTGACCATCGACATTACAAAGGACCTGGCTGACATTCGACAGGTATCCAATTTGTTGTGGATCGGTCAGGGCGTATTGCAGATTGGGCTGTTTTTTTTCATTGGCCTGATCGTGCGCCGCTCGCTGAGCCAGTTGGGGGCAGAGCCTCTTGACGCAGCCAACCTGGCGCGCAGTGTGGCTCAGGGTGACCTTTCCCAGGCGATCCCGCTCAAGCGTGGCGATACCCGGAGCATGATGGCGCAACTCAGGGAGATGCAGCTGAGTCTGGCCAAAGTGGTTGGCGATGTGCGCATGAGCGCCGAAGGGGTGGCCAGCGCCAGCGTGCAGATCGCCCAGGGCAACAGCGATCTGTCAGGACGCACGCAGCAACAGGCCAGTGCACTGGAGCAGATCGCAGCGTCGATGGAGGAGTTGGAATCGACGGTCAAGCAAAACGCTGACAGCGCGAGCCAGGCCAATCAGCTCGCGCTGAGTGCGTCTGGCGTTGCCATCAAGGGCGGGGAGGTGGTTGCACAGGTGGTGGACACGATGAAGGGAATCAACGAGTCCTCGCACACCATATCGGAAATCATCAGCGTGATTGACGGGATCGCCTTTCAGACCAATATCCTGGCCCTCAATGCTGCCGTTGAAGCGGCGCGTGCCGGTGAGCAGGGCCGGGGCTTTGCGGTGGTCGCCACAGAAGTCCGATCGCTGGCAGGCCGCTCGGCCAATGCCGCCAAGGAAATCAAGTCGCATATTGTTGCCAGCGTGGAGCGTGTCGATCAGGGCAATGCACTGGTGAACCAGGCGGGCAGCACGATGCAGGAAGTGGTCGACGCCATACGGCGAGTGACTGACCTCATGGGAGAAATCAGCGTGGCCAGCGGCGAGCAAAGTGCGGGAGTTTCACAGGTGGTCGAGGCACTGGCCCAATTGGACCAGGGGACCCAGCAGAATGCAGCCCTGGTTGAAGAAATGGCAGTGGCTGCGGCTGGCCTGGAGTCTCAATCGCAGGAACTCGTTAAAGCGGTGGCGGTGTTCAAACTGGGCGGCGATGCCGACGGCAGCAAATGAGCTTTCTGAGCTGGCGTGACGAATACCGGGTTGGCATTGCCCAGATCGACGCTGAACATCAGTACCTGTTCAAGTTGATCAATGAGTTCCACCACGAGCACACCCGAGGTGGCAAGAGCCAGGACGTCTTGATGGTGTTGAACCGGCTGGTGGCTTACGCCGAGGAGCATTTTCAGCGTGAAGAGGCCTTGATGCAGTCAATCGGCTATCCGCGTCTGGAGCGTCAACACGATTTGCACGAAAAGCTTTTCTCCTCGATTTTCAGCCTGAACGAGAAGCTGTCCCGGAACAGTGTCAAGGTGGATTCCGAGACACTGCGCTTTCTCAAGGATTGGCTGGTCGAGCACATTGTCAAGGAAGACACGGACATCGGTGATTTTATGAAGCGCCAGGCAGGTGTCGCAGATAAAAACAGTGACGGGTAGCACGTTAGGGTCCGAGGCTGACACTGAGCGATTGCGAAAACCAAGGGAATAGGAGCCATAAACCCCCGCTGTCTTCTGGTTTGAAGCATCGCGTAGCCAGCACAATCGCTTTGGCAGATCAAGTCAAAGCTCCGGTACACCGTGCGCCTGCTACAGCCCATGTAAGATGGAGACTCCTGCCCAGATCCTGCGAGCCT
>CAZZLB010000141.1:0-7163 GCA_964654655.1 uncultured Rhodoferax sp.
CCGAAGGCCGTGGCGATCCATGTCTTCAGAAATTGCTGGATTGCCGCGTCGCTGCGCTCCTCGCAATGACGAGGGGCTGGCACTTCCTGCCTGCATCGCGTCAAAAAACCTCCGCAAACGGTCCATCGGCAAGATCATCAGGTCGTGCAGACACAGCCCCGGCAGAGCTTCCAGTTGTTCGCGCGTCCACTTGACGCCGGAAGGCATGAAGCGCCGGGACGGCTCCATGACTGCGTCGGCATCGGTCTTGCTACCGATACGCCAGAGCAGACTCTCGGTCTTCAGCCTGGCGCCAGAACAAGTCGGACAGGTCGTGTAACTGCGGTACTTGGACAGCAGCACCCGGATGTGCATCTTGTAGGCCTTGGTCTCCAGGTACTCAAAGAAACGTTTGATGCCAAACCAGTGCTGGTTCCACTTGCCCCTCCAGTGCGGAGAGCCGTTGATCACCCAGTGCTGCTGTTCGGGCGTCAGCTTGTTCCACGCCGTATCGCGGGGGATTCCCTCGGCTTCGGCATGGCGCATCAAGTCATCCTGACACTCCTGCCAGGCTGGGGTTTGCATCGGCTTCACTGCGCCGGCGCGCAGAGTCAGTTTGTCGTTCGGTATCACCAGACCGTAATCAACGCCAATGACCCGGCCAAAGCCGCGACACGCGTCGCAGGCGCCCACTGCCGAATTGAACGAGAACATGGAAGCGATCGGGTCGGTGTAGCGCAGATCGCTCTCCGGGCAATGCAGGCCGGTGGAGAACTTCCAGACCTCGGCGTCGTCGACATACACTGCCAGCCGACCGCTACCATGCTTGATCGCGACCTCGATCGCCTCCAGCACGCGGGAGCGCTCGGCACTGCCTATTCGGAACCGGTCGGCCACCACATCGAGGACGAGACGCTTCAAATTGGGGTCAGAGCCCAAATCGATGCCTTTTCGGCCAGCGCGCTTGCCCTGCCCCGAATTGGGATCTGACCCCAATTCACGCTGCGCCTGGATCTTGGTAAAGCCGCTGACAGACAACCACTGTTCGACTTCTTCGGCCGTTGCACTGGCTGGCAACTCGACCGGGAACGTCACCGCAAGCCGCGGGTCAGCTGATCCCGCTCGCTCCAGCAGTTGCGCGTAAATGGTTTCAGCGGAGTCGTGCTGCACCACCTGCGCCGTGTCACGGTCAAACAACTGACCGGCTCTGGAAAACAGCAGTTTCAGGTGATCGTTGAGCTCCGTCATGGTGCCCACGGTAGAGCGCGAGGACCTGACCGTGTTGGTCTGATCGATGGCGATCGCCGGGGGCACACCTTCGACCTTGTCGACCGCCGGCTTGTCCATGCGATCCAGAAACTGGCGCGCATAGGCAGAAAAGGTCTCGACATAACGCCGCTGACCCTCGGCATACAGGGTATCGAACACCAGACTGGACTTGCCCGAACCGCTCGGGCCTGTCACCACCGTCAATTCGCCGGTGCGGATATCCAGATCAAGGTTCTTGAGATTGTGCTGGCGTGCACCGCGAATGCGGATAAGTCCGTGTGGCATGTCTTGCTGTCTTTCTGCAGGGGCCAGACATTCTATTGATGTTTTGGCAAGACACGTGGTTCGTCACTGCGAGCGCAGCGCTGCAGTCCATGTATTCAGCGGGCAGTACCCGCTTGTGTTATTTGCCGGCGCTGGCAGGTGCGGATGCCGGCGCCACTGCTGCTGGTGCATGTTCAGCAGTGGAAGAGCCGTGCTCGTTTCCACTCATGTCCACATCACCACCTTTGCTCAACATATAAAGGGCAACACCCGCAAACACCAGGAAGCCCACCGCAATTTTCCACATGCTCATTCTCCAAAAATAGCTGGGCCCTCACGCGGAGGGCCCGTTTATCTCAACCGGCCTCAATCAGCCGGATCGAGTATCTGCTCTGACGCCTAGTCGCTGGCGTAAATATCAACGTCTTTCGTGTCCTTCACGAAGATCATGCCGATGACGAAAGTCATGCTGGCGATGATAACGGGATACCACAAGCCGCTGTAGATATTGCCCTGTGCCGCCACAATCGAGAACGAGACAGCCGGCAGGAAACCACCGAACCAGCCATTGCCGATGTGATAAGGCAAGCTCATGGAGGTGTAACGAATCCGCGTCGGGAACAGTTCAACCAGCATGGCAGCGACCGGGCCGTACACCATGGTCACATAAACCACCAGAATGGTCAGTATCAGCACCAGCATCAGCCAGTTGCTTGAACCGACTGGAATCGGATCGGCCTTGGCCGGATAACCTGCTTCATTCAGCGCGGCACGGACTTCCTTCTCAAAACGGGCTTTTTCATCCTTCGCGTTAGGGGCTGCACCGTCGTAAGACGCAATGGCCTTGCTGCCGACCTTGACGCTGGCAACTGCACCAGGTTGCGCCACGCTGTCGTAATTCACACCGGAATTGGACAGATAAACACGCGCCAGATCACAAGGTGTGGTGAACTTGGCGGTTCCGGTCAGGTTCAGAATCAGGTTGCAGCTACCTGCGTCCGCAACAACAGTCACCGGTGATTTCTGGATGGCTTGTTGCAGTTTGGGGTTACCGTAAGTCGTCAGCGCGCCAAACAGCGGGAAGTACGTCAGTACCGCCAGCAAGCAGCCTGCCATGATGATGGGCTTGCGGCCGATCTTGTCGGACCAAGCACCAAACAACACGAAGAAAGGTGTGCCCAAAATCAGCGAGACGGCGATCAGGATGTTGGCCGTGGGACCGTCGATCCGCAGGAAAGTCTGCAGGAAGAACAATGTGTAGAACTGGCCACCGTACCAGACCACGGCTTGACCGGCAGTCAAACCGAGCAGCGCAATGATCACGATCTTGGCGTTTTTCCACTGGCCAAACGACTCAGACAACGGCGCCTTGGAGGTCTTGCCTTCCGACTTCATTTTGGCGAAAGCCGGAGATTCATTCAGCTTCAAGCGGATCCAGACCGAAATGGCCAGCAAAATGCCCGACACGGCGTAAGGAATACGCCATGCCCAGTCAGCAAAATCCTTCTCGCCAAAGTAAGTGCGTGTACCCAGAATCACCATCAGGGCCAGCATCAGGCCAACCGTGGCAGTGGTTTGGATCCAGGACGTATAAAAACCGCGCCGGCCATGGGGCGCGTGCTCAGCCACATAGGTTGCAGCACCACCGTACTCACCGCCCAAAGCCAGCCCCTGGAACAGGCGCAAGGCGATCAGGGCGATAGGCGCGATGATACCGGCTGTCTTGTAAGTCGGCAGGAAAGCGACCAGGAACGTCGACAAGCCCATGATCAGGATCGTGATCAGGAACGTGTATTTGCGGCCGATCATGTCACCCAACCGACCGAACACCAGCGCGCCGAAGGGACGCACCGCAAAACCGGCCGCGAAGGCCAGCAACACGAAAATGTTGCGCGTGCTTTCATCCAGCGCGGAAAAGAAGTTGGCCGCAATGATGGCCGACATCACGCCGAACAGATAAAAGTCGTACCACTCAAAAATTGTGCCGAGCGACGAGGCGAAGATCACCATCTTCTCGCCGTCCGACATCGGCCGTGGGGCCGCAGCTGTTGCCATATTGATGTCTCCTAAAGTTATGGTCCCCCATGAATGGGGGTGGCCTATTTTTGGAGACAGGACTGACCCACCTCTGACACCAAACCAACACAAGCTTTCAGCAAACTGAACAGGGGCTGACAAACTAAGGTCGAACCCTTGGCTCGCATTTCGCAATGTGACAAATTGTTACTTCGCTCGTTTGACCGCACCAGGAACCCGCGCAGCGGCCTCCCAATCGGGTCCGGCAAACCATGCATCCTCGTCCAGATACTGCTTCAACATTGGCAAGGCATCAAAGCCCCAGAACAATTTGTCGTCGATGGCCAGCGTCGGCACACCAAACATTCCGAGTGCAATGGCTTCATCGGTATGTGCCTTGAGTTGCACTTTGACGTCCTCGCCATCAACTGAGCGATGTGGCCCCAGTTGCTGTGTCAGCAGCTTCAGGCGCTCCGGGTCGGTGGCTTCTGCACCGCCGCACCAGACGTGGCGGAACAGGGTTTCACAAACATGGCGGTTAGGCAAGCCCCGCGCATCACAGGCGAGTGCCAGCCGTAGCAGCGCCAGTGGGTTGAACGGATGGCTGGCTGGAAACTGCAGCGCAACCCCCTGCTCTTTGGCAAGCCAGAGTATTTGTCGATAGGTCCAGTCGCGCTTTCCCGGAATCTCCGCCGGCCCCAGTTGCCCATGGTGTTTGAGCAGGGCCGCAAACAGCACCGGCTTGTACGTCACGCTATGACTGTGGCCGATCAGTGCCTCCGGCAATTTCTCGAAAGCCAGATAGGAGTAAGGCGAAATGAAGTCAAGATAACAAGTAATATGTTTCATGGTTTTTCCTTCTCACGGCGTTGTTGGATACGCTCGAGGACAGCTTGCTTGAGCTCATCGCCGGCGTTGCCCCACTGGGCGATCTCCTCGATGCTACGCAGGCAGCCCTCACACAAACCGGACTGCGGGTTCATGCGGCAGACCGAAATGCAGGGTGAAGGCACAGCCTCCGGCATCGTCATGGCGAGTCCACCACCACGTCGGCCAAGGGCGCCGCAGTCAGCGTCACCAAGTCAGCCGGACTCAGACGGAACACCGCATGCGGATGCCCGGCCGCGGCCCAGATTTCTTCAAAGCGGAGCAGTTCCTGATCAATCAAGGTCAACGAAGTGGTCGCATGAGCCAAGGGCGGCACGCCCCCGATCGAAAAACCGGTCTTTGCCTTGACAAAGGCGGCGTCAGCGCGCCCCAGGGCGCCGACCAGAGCCTCGACCTTTTTTTCATCAACCCGCTTATCGCCGGAGGTCACTACCAGCACGGCGACGTCATCCGCCTTGCGCCGGAAAATGATGCTTTTGGCGATCTGCCCCAGCACAATGCCCAGCGCGTCTGCCGCCTGCTGCGCGGTGCGCGCCGCATCGTCCAGCATCATGGGTACATGCGGGTGTCCGGCTTGTTGCAGGGCGGCGGTGACGCGCTGGACGCCTTCCGGAAGCTCACTCATCAGTTCACCCGCTTGTTGAGCAGAGCAGTCGCAGCACGCGAATTGGGCTTGCGCTGCAGAAAGTCACTGATGAACTGACCTGCATCGACGAGCTTCTCCAGATCGATGCCTGTCTCTATTCCCATGCCGTCCAGCAAATACACGACGTCTTCGGTCGCCACATTGCCGGTGGCGCCCTTGGCATAAGGGCAACCGCCCAGGCCGGCGACGGAGGTATCAAACTGCCAGACCCCCATTTGCAGCGCTGCCAGGGTGTTGGCCAGAGCCTGGCCGTAGGTGTCGTGAAAGTGCCCCGAAATGTCATTGATGTCGAAATGCTGCAGTGTCGCCTCCAGCGCACGCTGCACCTTGAGCGGCGTGCCCACACCAATGGTGTCGGCCACACCAACGTGCTGCACGCCAATGCCTTTCATCAAGCCTGCCAGATAAGCCACACTCTCGGGCGAAACCTCGCCCTGGTAGGGGCAACCCACGGCGCAGGACATGGCGCCTCGCACGTAAATGCCCGCTGCACGCGCCGCCTGTACGACGGGCGCAAAGCGCTCGATGCTCTGGGCGATGGAACAGTTGATGTTCTTCTGGCTGAAGGCTTCGCTTGCAGCACCGAAAACCACGATCTCGTCGGGCTTTGAAAGCAGGGCTGCCTGAAAACCCTGCAGGTTCGGCGTCAACACGGAATAGCGCACGTCGGGCCGGCGCGCGATGCCGGCCATGACTTCGGCATTGTCAGCCATCTGTGGCACCCACTTGGGCGAGACAAAGCTGGTGACTTCAATTTCTTTCAGGCCGGCCGCCTGCAAGCGGTGCACCAGCTCAATCTTGATCGATGCCGGTACCGGCTGCTTCTCGTTTTGCAGACCATCACGTGGTCCGACATCAACCAGCTTGACGCGGGTGGGGAAATTCATTCTCTGGTCCTCAATTCGTTGCCAACGTGATCGTACTCAATAGCCCCGCACCCGGTCAACGATACCAACAATCGGCTGACCTTCTTCGATCGAGCGGATCTTGCCGGCAATTTGCGCAATGCTCTGGTCGCGCAGCGTGCGCGCCGAGGTATGTGGAGTGAGCCTTATTTTTGGATGCCGCCAGAACGGATGTTCTGCCGGCAGCGGTTCGGCGCGGAACACATCAAGCGTGGCACCGGCCAGGTGACCGTTGTTCAACAGGGTCAGCAGATCTTCGTCCACCAGGTGCGCGCCGCGCGCCACGTTGATCACATAGCCGCCGCGGTGCAACCGCGACAGGCTCTCCAGGCACATGATGTCGCTCGTCTCTGGCGTCAGCGGCAACAGGTTGACCAGGATTCGCGTTGCCGACAGAAAGTCATTGAACTCGGCGCTACCGGCAAAGCAGCGCACACCGTCGAGCTTCTTTGCAGAACGACTCCAGCCCATGACCGGAAAATCAAACTGCGCCACGCTTTGTGCCACGCGTGCGCCCAGCACGCCCAAACCCATGACACCCACGGAGAAGTCGCTGCGCTCCAGCGGCTTGCGGTACGACCATTGGCCGGCTCGGAGGTCAGCCTCGTAGACATCGAACTCGCGAAAGTGCCGGATCACTGCGTGGCAGACGTACTCTGCCATCTGCACCGACATGCCGGCGTCGTCGAGACGAACCACCGTGGCTTGCGACGGCAGTTGCAGCTTCAGCAATGCATCGACACCGGCGCCGATATTGAAGATACCCCTGAGACCGCTCTGCTCATCGAAAAATTGCTGCGGCGGCGCCCAAACCACAGCGTGATCAGCGCGCGGTGCACCGGGCTGCCAAACCTCCACCTCGGTCCCCGGCAAAGCCGCCCGCAAACCCGCCAGCCAGGGTTCGGGCTTGGTGCCTGTGCAGCAGAACGTGATTTTCATCAGGCAAGCAGTTTGAGCAGCTCCGACCCCTCGGGCACCTGATCGCCCGGCGCAAACAGCAGTTCGGCCACCACACCGTCTGTCGGTGCTGAAATCGTGTGCTCCATCTTCATGGCATCGAGCACTGCCAGCGCCTGGCCTGTTCTGACCTTGTCACCCGCCTTGACCGCAAACGACACCACCTTGCCCGGCATGGGTGCCGTCAGGCGACCGCCTTCGGCCTGGCTGTCGCCGGCATGGGCCAAGGCATCGACAGT
>CAZZLB010000142.1:0-7123 GCA_964654655.1 uncultured Rhodoferax sp.
TGCAATTTCTGAAAACATCAGGGCATTGTAGAAACCCTGGCGCGTCCGACCGGGCGCTGCGCAGACTTTAGCAAGCTCAATTTTTCAGTTGCAGGCCGGCCTCTGGCGCAGGCGCTGCTCCGTCCGATGGCTCCAGCGCATCAAGATTCGACAAATCCAGATCAAGATCGAGATCCACGGTAGCGGGCGCATCGGTCTGACGTCCAAATAAATCGGCAAGTGCACTTTTCGACAGTGCCGGAAAGCTCGATGACACAGAATCGGTGTACTCGAAATCCAGGCCTGCATGCTGGCTTGGACGCGCCTCGGCCATCGCAGAATGGACTGAAGCTCCATCTTCGCCTTCTGGAATTTCAGCAAGCAACAAGCTTTGCGCCACGCCGTGAAGCAGCATCAAGTCACGCATCGCCGCCAGGTCGAAGGGTTCGCCGCCGCCGGCCCAGGGGTCGCGGAATAGGCAGGCCTCGATCACTTCGAGAACTTTCAGTGTCGGCCAGTGGTCGATGATACGGGACATGACCTCGGGGTAAGACTCCAGGTGCTTGCCCTCGTCCTTGAACAAGGCAAACTCAGGCACCTTGCCATTAAACAGCAGGTTGAAGTCCTGCGCGCACTGCTGAAATTCGCTCTGCAGATTCATGGAGTGCAACAGCGTAAGCAAATCAAGGTAAACAAAGGGATTGGGTTCATCACTCTCACTTACCTGCTGCCTGAGCAGTGCCAGTGCCCGCTCGGGCTTGCCGCCGGCAACACAATCCTGTGCCTGCGCGCGCAAGGCCAATATGTCGTCGGAATTGAGGCTGCGTGCCAACTTGGCGTGGGTTTGCAGTGACCCCGCCTTGCTGTTGACCTTGTCTGTCGCGTCAGGTCGCATCAGTTTGCTGAACATGGAATCGGTCAGGTCAACCGCCTGCGCCTCAACCCCGTAGGCCATGCCCTGTTCCAGTGCCTGACGCTCGCTCTGACTCGCTGGCGAGATGACGCTGGCTTGCGGGCCCGCCAACGGCTGCTGACCGGTGACCGCGTCACTCCATCGACTCTGACCACCTGCGGCTCGACGCCGCTGCCGATTCCAGATCCATAGCACCGCCAGCAAACAGCAAAGCACGAGCACTGCCAAAACGTAAACGAGCACACCATCCGAGCGCTGCTCCTCTGCTTGCTTCAGTCGGCTCCTGAACTCTGCCAGCACACGCTCGTTCTTCAGGGCAGACTCTCGCAAAGCCTTGACTTCCGCTTCGAGTGTCTTGACCTTCTGGATGTTGGCCAGCGCATCCTCCGAGGGGGCAAAAGTCATGAAGGAGTCAAGATTCGCAATCCGGTCCGACAGCACATCCAGCGGGTCGAGCTTCAAGCGCGCTGCTCCTGCAATCCGCCCGCCCGGGCGCTTGCTGTCGGATGCGAGCGCCCTGGAGGCAGCAGCCGCCGGACGCTTGGCGGAGACAGGCTTGGGTTCGACGGGTAGCGCTGCCAGCGGTTCAGACGCGAGTGATAGTCTGGCTTTTGCCTTTGGCACGCGCGCTGCAGCAGGGGGCTTCGCAGCGGAACTGGCTGGTCCCGGGGCTGCGGAAGCCGGGCCCGGCGTGCTGACCAATGGCAATGGGGCCGGCAACGCCGCCTCCGGCAAATCAGCGAACAGGACAAAGCGGCGCGACAACTTCGGGCCACAGGTGGAACGTAAATTGATCGAGACCAACGGTTCGTCGACCGGCGTCGATGACACCACCCGCACGGTCGCACTGCGGCTCGTTGTCTGCCTCTCTATGACAGTGCGGACCCTGCCAGCATCCTGACGCGCATCGGCATGGAAGACCTCAGCTTCGAAACACAAGGTGGGGTCTTCGCCAGCCTCCATCTGGACCTGAATCATCACGTCCAGAGCCTGCCCCAGCACTGCATTTCCCTGGACCGGTCCCAAGGTAAGTGCTTGGCTGCCCAGCGCAACACCAAGCAGGACAGAGGTCGAGATTTTGCTTCGGAGTTTCAAAAATGCTTTCCTGAATAGAGATTATTTTCGCACGACTGGCGCCTCGGTCATTTCGTTCTCACATCTTTTATTGAGGTTTGGCAAGAGGCGCCATCTTGCCAGCATCGAGCCTCGCTTTCAAGAACCCGCTGGACCCATAACGCGTGACACGACTGTAAAAGCGCGCCGTCAATCGCTTGACCATGGCAGAGTAGGCATCCACCAGCGTTGGCAGAATCGTGAAGCTGTCGTAATTGACAATGACCGCCACCCGTTCTGCGGCACTGCCAACCACCGGCGCAAGCAAAGCTCCGATCATGCGCTCGACTTCGACGATGTCGGACAAGGCATCAATCGCCAGTCCCTCGCAATTGATGAACAGCAGCCTGCGCTTGCCGTCAAACTCGAAGCGCTGCGCCAACGGCGTAGCCAGCAGACGCTCACGTAAACCCATGTTCTGTTCCAAGAACAGGGCTCTGTCCATCAGCTTGAGGTGCGAGCTGATAGCAGGCCTGAACTCCATCTGAGCCAGCACATCCCTTTCGAGATCAATACCGGGCGCGATTTCAATCAGTTCCAGCACGCCATCAGTGCCGTCGCCAAGCAGACGCAAGACACAGCGTTCAGTCACGTACAACACACGTCGACCTCGCCTGCACGCCTCGCGACCGCTGAAAGTCCTGTGTTCCACAGTCCTGACAAACTTGCGCGTGCTGCCTTCTCGCAGTATTTGCAGTCGTCCGCCTTCGATCTTCACCAGCAGATCATCGGCCGTAAAGGTGCCGGCAAAAACGACCACTTTGGCGTTTTGACTGATATTGATAAAACCACCCGCACCTGCCAGACGTTTGCCGAACCGGCTGACATTCAGATTACCCTGTGCGTCGGCCTGCGCCAGCCCAAGCACGGCAATATCGAGTCCACCACCGTCATAAAAATCAAACTGGTTGGGCTGATCCAGAACTGCCTGGGTGTTCACAGCCGCACCAAAACTCATCCCGCTGGCCGGGATTCCGCCGATCACACCAGGCTCAGCGGTCAAGGTCAGCAAATCAATCAGCTTTTCCTCCGTTGCCACGGCGGCGACACCTTCAGGCATGCCAATGCCAAGGTTGACCACGGAGTCGGCTCGCAGTTCCATGGCAGCGCGCCGGGCAATGACCTTGCGCTCGGTCAGCGCTGCCACAGCAAGGGTTTCGACCGGTACCCGAATCTCCCCCGAATAGGCCGGGTTGTACTGTTCGCCAAAAGTCTGCATGTGGTGCGCCGGATCACTTGCCACGACCACCGCATCCACCAGCACGCCCGGTACCCGCACGTGGCGCGAGTGCAGCGTGCCACGTTGTGCCACGCGCTCGACCTGCGCGATGACGATGCCACCCGAATTGTGCGCCGCCATGGCGATGGCCAGCGCCTCAAGTGTCAGCGCCTCGCGTTCCATCGTCAGATTGCCATCCGGATCGGACGTCGTGGCGCGGATGATTCCGACCGAAATCGGAAATGCCTTGTAAAACAGATAGTCCTTGCCGTCAATCTGCATCAAGCGCACCAGATCCTCCTTGGTGCGCTCGTTGATCTTGCCGCCACCGAAACGAGGATCGACAAAGGTATCGACTCCGACATGAGTCAAGGTGCCGGGCTTGCCGGCGGCGATGTCGCGAAACAGGTGCGTGATCACACCCTGGGGCAGGTTATAGGCTTCAATCTCGTTGTTGACCGCCAACTCCTGCAGCGTCGGCACCAGTCCCCAATGCCCCCCGACGACGCGCTTGACCATGCCACGGTGACCAAAATGATTGAGCCCGCGCGACTTGCCATCACCCTGCCCGGCCGCATAAACCAGGGTCAATTGGCCCGGCGTACCCAAGCCTGTCTCGCGTTGGCTCGCCAGAAAGCGTTCCTCCAGCGCTACGGCAATGCCCTCCGCAAAGCCCACACCGACAAAACCGCTGGTGGCAACCGTATCACCGTCGTGGATGAGACAAACCGCTTCGGCGGCCGACACGATCTTGTTGCTGCGGGTACCGTGCCCTACATGTTCGCTGAGGTTGAAATTGGTATGCACCGTCACTCCTGGGTGTTAGCCCTGTCTTGATTGATATTGTGAGCCCAAATGCCAGCCTCGTTCCGGCAAGAGCGAGACGCTAAACTTGCGGCATGTGTCAATTGCTCGGAATGAACAGCCACCTGCCCGCCAGCCTGACGCTGAGTTTCACCGGGTTTTCGCAGCGCGGCGGTTGCACCAACCACCACGCCGACGGCTGGGGAATTGCCTTTTTTGAGAGCGAAGAGGCAACACCAGATCAACCCGGCAAAGGCGTGCGCTACTTCGTCGACAAGCAGGGCGCCTCGATTTCGCCGATCGCAAGCATGCTGCGCACCTACCCGATCAAGAGCCACAACGTGGTGGCGCACGTGCGCAAGGCAACCATAGGTGCGATCTCCCTGGAGAACTGCCACCCCTTTGTGCGTGAACTGTGGGGTCGCTATTGGGTCTTTGCGCACAACGGCGATCTGAAGGACTACAAGCCCACACTGCACGGCAGCTTCCGGCCGGTCGGCAACACCGACAGCGAACTGGCTTTTTGCTGGCTGCTGCAGGAACTGGCCAAGTCGCATGCCGGGGTTCCGAGTGTGGCCGAGCTGACCTGCACGCTGGCCGAACTGGTGCCGCAAATTGCCCGCCACGGCACCTTCAATTTTCTGCTCAGCAACGGCCAGGCCTTGTGGGCGCACGCCAGCACGCAACTGCATTACGTATTGCGCCAGCACCCATTCACGCAAGTGCACATGAAGGATGATGATGTCAGCGTCGATCTGGCTGACCTCAACGGACCGGACGACCGACTCGCCATCGTCGTCACCGAACCGCTGACCACCAATGAGCCGTGGATCGCCATGAAGGCCGGCGAGTTGCAGGTCTTTGTCGACGGTGCCGTGGCTTCGTGCAGTTGCTGCACACAAGCGCCTGGCGTCACGCCCTGAGCGCCTGCTCCAGGGCATCCATGAACATGGCTGCCACGTCAAAACCGCTCTGGTCGAAAATCTCCTGGAAACAGGTCGGACTGGTGACGTTGATCTCGGTCAGGCTCTCACCTATCACGTCCAGCCCGACCAGCAGCAAGCCCCGCGCTGCCAGCACCGGCCCCAGGGACTCCGCGATGAAACGGTCGCGCTCACTCAATGGTTGCGCAACGCCTTTGCCCCCAGCGGCCAAATTGCCACGGACCTCGCCGCCCTGCGGAATACGCGCCAGACTGAAGGGCACCGGCTTGCCACCAATCACCAGCACGCGCTTGTCGCCCTGCGCAATGGCTGGCAGAAACTTCTGCACCATCAGCGTTTGCGCACCGTCCTTGTTGAGCGTCTCGATGATGGCGCCCAGATTGAGGCCGTCCTGGCGGACACGGAATATGCCCATGCCGCCCATGCCGTCCAAGGGTTTGAGGATGATGTCCTGATGCTGCGCGTGAAAGCGCCTGACGTCCTGCGCCGAACGCGTCACCAGGGTCGCTCCGATGAACTGCGGAAACTCCAGAATCGCCAGCTTTTCAGGGTGGTCGCGCAAGGCCCGCGGCTTGTTGAAAACCCGTGCCCCCTCGCGCTCAGCCTGTTCCAGCAGATGGGTGGCATAGAAAAATTCGCTGTCAAACGGTGGGTCCTTGCGCATCACGATCGCGTCGAACTCGCGCAAGGGACGCAGCCACTCGCTCTGGGTCTGGTACCAGAGCTCCGCCTCACCGGTCAATTGGATGCTGCTGCCAAGCGCCTGCACCAGGCCACCGCAGACCCAGGAGATGTGCTGCGGCTCGCAGACCGAGATCTGGTGGCCACGGGTCTGCGCCGCGCGCATCATGGCGAAGGTGGTGTCCTTGTAGATCTTGAAGGAGGACAGCGGATCAGCAACAAAAAGCAGGTTCATATTTCTATCTTCGAGCCCAGTTCGACCACCGCGTTGTTGGGCAGTTTGAGAAAGTCGGCCGCCGCGCTGGCGTTGTGATGCATCTGCGAGAACAGCTTCTCACGCCACTGCGCCATACCGCTGTCAATGGTCGGAACCACCGTATCGCGCGACAGGAAATAGCTGGTGGTCATGCTGTCGAGTTCGCACCCGTGGCCCTTGATCTGCTGCAGCGCCTTCGGGATATTCGGGTCATTCTTGAAACCGTAGTGAATCACAACCTGCCAGCAGTCGTGGCCCAGCGATTCAATCTCGACGCGCTTGTCCAGTCCGATCCACGGCACCTCGTGGTTGCGTACCGTCACAAACAGATTGTTCTGGTGCAGGACCTTGTTGTGCTTCAAATTGTGCAGCATCGCATTGGGCACCGTGCCAGGACCGGCAGTAAGGAATACGGCCGTCCCGTCCACCCGCAGCGGCGGACTGACAAACACGGCTTCCAGAAAACTCCTGAGATCGATGGCGTCAGCCTCCAGCTTCTGGTTGAGCAGATGCCGTCCATCCTTCCAGGTCATCATGAGTGTGAAGACGGCGCCCCCAATGAGCAGCGGGAACCAACCACCGTCAAAAAGCTTGAGCAGGTTGGAAGCCCAGAACGCAAGATCGACCAGGAGGAAAAAGCTGGTGGCTCCCAGGCACAGCGCCAGCGGATAGTGCCAGTTGTAGCGGATCACAAAGAAGGTCAGTATGGTGGTGATCAGCATATCGGTACAGACCGCGATGCCATACGCCGCCGCCAGATTGCTGGAGGACTTGAACATGACAACCGCCATCACGATAGCCACGAACAGACCCCAGTTGACAAACGGAAGGTAAATCTGACCCGTGTCCTTGACGCTGGTGTGTTGCACCTGCAAACGCGGCAGATAACCCAGCTGAATGACCTGCTTGGTGACCGAGAAGGCGCCCGAGATCAGCGCCTGTGATGCAATCACCGCCGCCAGCGTGGCCAGACCGACCAGTGGCAGCAAAGCCCAGTCAGGCGCCATCATGAAGAACGGGTTCTTGACCGCTGCCGGGTTGCCCAGCAGCAAGGCACCCTGTCCAAAGTAGTTGAGCGTGAGCGCGGGCATGGCCACGGTAAACCAGGCCAGACGAATCGGCTTCTTGCCAAAATGCCCCATGTCGGCGTAGAGCGCTTCGGCGCCGGTGACACAGAGCACCACCGCACCCAGAATGACGAAGGTGATGGCCGG
>CAZZLB010000143.1:0-7103 GCA_964654655.1 uncultured Rhodoferax sp.
CGGTGCGGGTGGAGGAGCTTGAGTTGGGGGTGGACTGAAATCACCTCCGCCGCCCATTAGGCACCTCCTCTTTGGAGAGGTTTGAGATTTTCACGTCTGCATCAGCAAAACACCTGCCATCTGGATTTGAAGCCGGCCAATGTGCTCATTCGCAAGGACGGCAGCGCCGTGCTGCTCGATTTTGGTTTGTCGTGCAATGCGCTGTACCCGGATCTGCTGGCCGAGCAGTTGCGCAAGGCGGTCGGCTCACCGACGTGGATTGCTCCAGAACAGGTGGTCGGTGTGCGCGGCGACCCGCGCAGCGACATCTTTGCGGTTGGCGTGATGCTTTATGAACTGGCAACCGGAGAACTGCCGTTTGGCTCACCCCGAACAACCGGCGGTTTGCGCCAGCGACTGTGGATGGACCCACCACCGCCACGCAAACTCAATCCTGAACTGCCGGAGTGGTTGCAGGAAGTCATTCTGCGATGCCTCGAACCAGAAGCGGCGAAACGCTATCCCTCGGCAGCCCATCTGGCGTTTGACCTGCGCCATCCGGATCAGGTGACCGTGACAGAACGTGGCCGCAACACAAAGGGTACAGGTTTCGGTGTTCATTTCAAACGCTGGCTGAAGGCCGCCGGCATGCAATACCAGCCCAGCCCGCTGCCTGCGCACCAGATCGACGAGGTGCCGATCGTGATGGTGGCGGTGCCCTACAAGGACGTCACCGATGCGACGCTTTATTCCCTGCGCCAGGCGGTCGCACGCTCCATGGGGACCCGACCCGGTGCCAGGTTGGCCTGCGTGACAGTGATCTCGGGCGGCCAGGGCAATGCATCCGGCGATGCCGGCAGCGAGACAAGTCTGCAGCGCAAGCACATTGCTGCGCTGCGCCAGTGGGCGCAACCGCTGGACTTGCCGGGTCAGCAGACCTCGTACCACGTGCTGGAATCGGGCGACGTGGCGCAGGCCCTGGTCAATTACGCGGTTGGCAACGAGGTCAGTGTGATCGTCATGGGGGCGGCCACGCACGGTCTGAAGATGCAGCGCTTTCTCGCCACCGTTCCAATCAAGGTTGCCATGGAAGCTCCCTGCACGGTGATTCTGGTCAAGCAGGCACTGCCATTTGAAATGCTGACGCAGACGGCCGGGACGGTCAAGGGCGCACCCGATCCCGAACTGGACGTGCCGTTCTGACAGCGGTTAACATTGAATCCAACATGAGTTGCCCCCGATGAAGTTTGATTCAATTTCCCTGCCGACGCAACAATTGCCCGGCACCAGTGCTTCAGGCAGTGGGCTGGCCGCGACCAGCAAGTTCACTGGCCTGTACTGGCCCAGTCCACCGTACGCCATCTTCAGTGATGCCGTGCCCTGGACCGAGCCGCAAATCTGCGAAATTGAAGATCTGAACGGTGTGGTTCGCAGTTGCCGACTGGCGATGCTGACGCCGGCCGACAAGACTGCCATGATCTTCGTGCCCAACCGGGCCTCACCGGGACGGGTGCACTTCTCGCAGTTCCGAAAGCTGAGCTTGAAGACGGTTCTTCATCCGCAAGAGGAAGTAAGCGATACCAATTTCGCCGATATCTTCGGACATCGACCGACGCTGGACTATCAGATGCAACTGGAGGATGGCAGTGCGACTTCCGGGCGGACGGTGGGTTATATCGAAGCCAGCTTCGGCCTCTTCCTGTTCACACCGGTGGACGGTGGTGAAGGAGGTGTCGAGCGGGTCTTCATGCCACGCGAGGCTTACCAGCACGTTAATTTCGGAGAGCACATAGGGCAGTTGCTGGTGGCACAGCGCGCGGTGACACGCCAGCAGGTGGAACAGGCAGCGAGCGAGCAAACCAGCCGGCGCAAGCGCAAACTGGGCGACCACCTGGTCGATGAGGCCATCGTCTCGCCGGACCAGCTCATGCTGGCGCTGGACCAGCAGTCCAGGATGCCGATGATCCGGGTTGGCGAGGCGCTGACCCGGCTTGGCTTCATCGACGAGAATCAATTGGAGCAGGCACTCGAGCGCCAAAAGACGGATCGCTCAGTGCCCCTGGGGCAGTTGCTGGTCAACATGGGTTTCCTGTCGCGGCGTGACCTCAATACCGCATTGGCCCGCAAGATGGGCTATCCGATCGTCGATGTGGCGCAGTTTCCCATAGAGCCCGAAGCCTTGCGCACTGTCCCGTTTTCGACGGCCATGCGACTGGGCGTCATGCCACTGTTGCTGCGCGACAAGATGCTGGTGATTGCAACAGGTGACCCGACGCGGCGCGACATGCTCGAAGAGCTTGAGTTCATGCTGGAGACGCGCGTCATCGCGACGCTTGGTGACGAGCAGCATATCCAGCAGATTCTGAGCGAAACGTACGACAAGTATGGCTTGCCCAACAGTCCGTTCAGCGCCCCCTCGCAAGGGCCTGACAACGTGCCGGAAGAACTGGCCAGCAGCTCGGAATTGTTGCAATCGATGGAGTTGTTGCAGGGCGATAACGAGGAAGTAGAGAGCCAGATCGAGCAGTCGGACAACACGCTGGTGCGCCTCATCAACACCATGATTATTGAGGCCTACAACCGGGGTGCCTCCGATATCCATGTTGAAACCCATCCCGGCCGCACCAAGACCCGGATCCGTTTTCGCAAGGATGGCGTGCTTTCGCACTATCTGGAACTGCCGCACACCTACCGGGCGGCCCTGACGGCACGACTCAAGATCATGGCCGATCTGGACATATCCGAACGACGCAAGCCGCAGGACGGCAAGATCGATTTTGCGAAATTTTCAAGCCGTCACAAGATTGAATTGCGTATTGCCACGGTTCCTACCTCTGGTGGCCTGGAAGACATCGTGATGCGCTTGCTTTCGTCAGCCAAGCCGATCAGCATGGAGCGTCTTGGCCTGTCGGCTGCCAATCTGGCCCATCTGCGAGAAGCAGTCAGCCGACCTTACGGCATGGTGCTGTGTGTCGGGCCGACTGGTTCAGGCAAGACCACTACACTGCATTCGATACTGGGCCATCTGAACACGCCACAGCGCAAGATCTGGACCGCCGAGGACCCGATCGAGATAACTCAGCCCGATCTACGGCAGGTGCAGGTGAATTCAAGAATTGACTGGACCTTTGCCAAGGCGCTGAGATCGTTCCTGCGGGCTGATCCGGATGTCATCATGGTGGGCGAAATCCGGGACACCGAGACCGCCCAGATTGCCATCGAGGCGTCCCTGACCGGGCATCTGGTACTGTCGACACTGCATACCAACAGCGCTGCTGAAACCGTCACCCGCCTGATCGACATGGGAATGGATCCCTTCAATTTCGCGGACTCCTTGTTGGCCGTATTGGCGCAGCGTCTGGTGCGACGGATGTGCCCTGAGTGCCGCACGGGGCAAGAAGCCAGCGACGCAGTCATCAACGAATTGCTGGACGACTACCTGCATTCGTTTGCGCAGGAGTTGCGCCCGCTGCGCGAGTCGGTGTATCAGGAATGGCTGGCGGAATACGGGCATGAGGGACGGCTCACGCATTACCGGGCGCCGGGCTGCAGTCATTGCCAGAATACCGGGGTCAGTGGTCGCGTCGGCATGCACGAGTTGATGGTGGTAACGCCAGCGCTGCGCCGGCTTGTCCAGACCGGGGCGCGGCCCGATCAACTGCAGTTTGAGGGGATGCAGCACGGCAGCTTGCGCACGCTGCGTCAGGACGGCATCCACAAGGTGCTTAGCGGTCTCGTTACCATCGAAGAAGTTCGCGCCAACAGCAATGTCTGAGTCCGGTCGCCATCCGTATCAGACTCTGACACCCGATGTGGTTATGGACGCACTGGCCAGTGTGGGTCTGTATGGCGATGGACGTCAGCAGGCCTTGAGTTCCTACGAAAACCGGGTGTACCAAATGCATCTGGACGATGGTCCGGTGGTGGTTGCCAAGTTTTATCGCCCTGAACGCTGGAGTGAATCGCAGATCCTGGAAGAGCATGGCTTCTCTGCGGAACTGATGGCTGCTGAAATCCCCGTCATAGGTCCGTTGGTGCTCGAAGGCAGGACCTTGCATCACTTCGGCGGCTTTGCCTTCAGTGTCAGCCCGAGTCGTGGCGGTCGCGCACCCGAACTTGACGATGGCGACGTGCTTGAGTGGATAGGACGCTTTCTTGCGCGCATACATGCGGTGGGGTCAACCAGGCCCTTTGCCTGCCGCCCGGCACTGGACCTGCAGACTTTCGGTACCGATTCGCGTGACTGGCTGCTGGGCAACGACAAAGTCCCGCTGGACGTGCAATCGGCCTGGGCCAAAGTGGCGCAGGAGGCGCTTGACTTGATTGCAGCCTACCCCTGCCTGGCGCCGTCAGGCAAACTGCAGGACGGCGAGACTGAGCCGATTCGCCAGATTCGCCTGCATGGCGACTGCCATCCAGGCAATATTCTGTGGACACCACTGGAGTCGCCAGCCGCCAGTGGTCCGGGACCGCATTTTGTCGATCTCGACGATGCCCGTAGCGGCCCCGCAGTGCAGGACTTCTGGATGCTGTTAAGCGGTGATCGTCAGCAGCGCACACGCCAATTGGCTGCGCTGGTGGATGGCTATGAACAGTTTCGCGAGTTTGACCGGCGCGAGACGGCATTGATCGAGCCCCTGCGCACGCTGCGCCTGATCCACTACAGCGCCTGGCTGGCACGGCGCTGGAGCGACCCGACTTTTCCGATCAATTTCCCCTGGTTTGGTTCCAGCGACTATTGGCAGGGTCAGGTCCAGATGCTCGAAGAACAGATCGAGGCCATGCAGGAGGCGCCGCTGGTGGTATGACATGAGGATGAACGCCGCCCAGACACTGCTCGAAGTCGGCGCTTCAGACGCGGTGGCGCTGGAGTGTGGCGATGAGACCCTGAGCTATGAGGCACTGCGCCAGCGCGTGCGCCGGGCTGCGGGTGCCTGGCAGGAAATGGGTTTGCGTCCCGGTGATCGGGTGATTGTGCTGGCGCCCGACAGCATCGACTGGGTTGTGGCTTATCTCGGCGTGATCTGGGCTGGCGGCGTTGCCATTGGGGTCAATCCGCGCCTGGCGATGTCCGAACTGGCACCCATCGTGTCCGAGAGCGAGTTGCGCTTTGTCTGGTGCGAGGATGAAAGCGCGTCGACTCTCGGGCAATGGCTGTCAGATCAGGCGCTGCCGACCCAACTGGTGGTCTGTGGAGCCGGTGACTCCGCATGGAATGCGCGGGTGGTGCGTGCCGCCGGGATCGAGCCGGTGCTGCAGGACGAGGACGCACCGGCGCTGTGGATTGGCACATCGGGCACCACCGGCGTTTCCAAAGGCGTCGTGCACGCACAGCGCGTGGCGCTGCAGCCGCATTCCTTTGCCAGTGGCCTGCTGCAACTCGGTGCTTCGGATCGACTCTACGCCAGCTCCAAGCTGTTTTTTGCCTATGCGCTGGGCAATAGTCTGCTGGCCGGATTGAGGGCCGGTGCGACCGTGATCCTGGACCGGCAGTGGCCGGACCCCGAGCGCGTCCTGGAGATCGTGCACCGGCATCGTCCCAGCCTGTTCTTTTGCGTACCAACGCTTTACAACAAGATGCTGCAAAGCGGTGTGGCGGCCCGACTGCGGGGTAGCAGCATCCGTCATTGTGTTTCCGCTGGCGAGAGCCTGCCGGCGGTCGTGCGCAAAGCGTGGCTGGAGGCCACAGGGCTTGCCATTACCAGCGGTTACGGAACCTCGGAGACCATGTGCCTGATGCTCTACAGCCAGGACGACAGTGGCCTGTTGCAAATCTCACCGCAGGTGCAGCTGCGCTTTGACGCGCAGGTTGACGCGACCCTGCCGCAACGCATCTGGCTGCGCAGCAGCAGCGTGGCAGTTGGTTACTGGAAGCGGCCGCAAGCGCAAGCCGATGGTTTTCAGGAAGGCTGGTATCGCCCCGGCGATATGTTCCTGCGCCGCGCCGATGGCCAGCTTGAATTCACCGGTCGCATGGACGACATGCTCAAGATCAGTGGGCGTTGGGTCAGCACCCTGTGGGTCGAGCAGGCGCTCAGCAGCGCTGCTGCTGAAAGCGTGCTGCAACTGGCCTGTGTTGGCGTGCAGACCAACGAGGGCTTGACCGCGCTGTCCTTGCTGGTGGTTGCCGCGCCGCAGCAGCAGGCGCTGGCAGAGCAGCGTATCCAGATTGCCATCGAAGCCCTGCCAAGCTACAGGCGACCGCGCTGGGTGCACTGGGTCAGTGCCTTGCCGCTGACAGCCACCGGCAAACTGCAGCGTGCCCGGTTGGTGGCGATCCATCAGGCGGCGCTGGCAACCTGATGCAACCGAACTACTTGCCGTTGATGGCCAGCAGTTCCACTTCAAACAGCAGCGTCGCGTTGGGTGGAATGACGCCGCCAGCGCCGCGATCACCGTAGGCAATGGACGCGGGACAGGTCAGCTTGGCTTTGCCACCGACCTTCATGCGTTGTACGCCTTCCGTCCAGCACTTGATGACACCGTTCAATGGAAACTCGATTGCTTCGTTGCGTTTGTAGGAACTGTCGAATTCCTTGCCGTCGGGAAAGGTGCCACGGTAATGCACTTTCACTTTGTCGGTGGCGGTCGGACTGGCTCCGGTGCCGTCTTTCAGGGAACGGTAAACAAGCCCGCTGGCGGTGACCACAGCGCCAGCTTCCTTCGCTGCGGCTGCGGCAACTGCATCAGCGGCCCATGAAGAAGTCACCGACGAGAGCAGCAGTGAGGTGGCAACGGCCGTGCAACGCAAGATTCGTTTCATCAGGAATCCCTTTCTTTAGACCAGCAGCGCGTTAACGCGCTTTACGTAAGCGGCTGGGTCGGCCGGCAGACCACCTTCCGCCAACAGCGCCTGATCGAACAGGATGTGCGCCAGGTCGTTGAAATGCACCGAGCCATCGAGCTTCTTCACCAGCGGGTGCTCGGCGTTGACTTCAAGCACAGGCTTGACTTCGGGAGCGCTCTGGCCGGCCTGCTTGAGCATGCGCGCGAGTTGCGTGCTCATGCCGTGGTCCTGCACCACCAGGCAGGCGGGTGAGTCCACCAGCCGCGTCGTGACGCGCACGTCCTCTGCCTTGTCTTTCAGCGCTTCCTTGAGCTTCGCGAGCAAAGGCTTGAAGGTT
>CAZZLB010000144.1:0-7100 GCA_964654655.1 uncultured Rhodoferax sp.
GTCTGCTCCTGCTCCAGCGCTTCAATGGTTTGCGGCAGCTTGTCGAGTTCGCGCTGCTCGCGATTGCCCAGCTTTTTGCTTGCTGGCGCCACCTTGATGGCAGCTGTTTTTACTTCCATCTTCGGCTTGGCGACGGCCTTCACCACCGATTGACTTTCCCGGCTGCGTCTGGACTGGATCAACCAGTCCTGCACACCGCCTTCGTATTCGCGCCACAGACCAGCGCCTTCAAAGGCAATCGTGCTGGTGACCACATTGTCAAGAAAGGAGCGGTCATGGCTCACCAGAAACACGGTTCCTTCATAGTTTTGCAGCAGTTCTTCCAGCAATTCAAGGGTCTCGATATCGAGGTCGTTGGTCGGTTCGTCCAGCACCAGCACATTGGCGGGACGGGCGAACAGACGCGCCAGCAGCAGGCGATTGCGCTCACCGCCTGAGAGCGAGCGCACCGGTGAATCGGCGCGGGCCGGAGAGAACAGGAAGTCGCCGAGGTAGCTCTTGACGTGCTTGCGCTGGTTGCCGATCTCGATCCATTCGCTGCCGGGGCTGATGAAGTCCACCAGCGTCGCATCCAGATCGAGCGCGTTGCGCATCTGGTCGAAGTAGGCGACCTGCAGATTCACACCCTGGCGAACCTTGCCACTGTCAGGCTGCAGTTCGCCCAGAATCAGCTTCAGCAGCGTTGTCTTGCCGGCGCCATTCGGGCCAATCAAGCCGATCTTGTCGCCACGTACCACGGTGGCAGAAAAGTCTTTGATGACGACCTTGTCGCCGAACGCCTTGCTGGCCTCGGTCAGCTCGGCCACCAGTTTGCCACCCAGAACGCCAGCAGCCACATCCATGCGCACCCTGCCGACCACCTCGCGATGGGCGGCGCGGCTGGCGCGCAGCTTTTCCAGCCGCACGATGCGACTCTGGCTGCGCGTGCGGCGTGCCTCAACGCCCTTTCGGATCCAGATTTCTTCCTGCGCCAGCAGTTTGTCCGCCTTGGCACTGATGACAGCTTCCTGCGCCAGTTGCTCCTCCTTGAGGATCAGGTACTGTGCAAAATTCCCATCGTAGGAACGCAGAATCCCGCGATCGAGTTCGATGATGCGCGTCGCCACCCGGTCCAGGAAAGTCCGGTCATGGGTGATGGTGACCACACTGCCCTTGAATGCCACCAGCAGTTCTTCCAGCCATTCAATCGAATCCAGATCGAGGTGGTTGGTCGGCTCATCGAGCAGCAGGACGTCCGGTTGCGCCACCAGGGCTTGCGCCAGCGCCACCCGCTTCTTGGTGCCGCCAGAGAGCGTGCTCACCAGCGCGTTCTCATCCAGATGCAGGCGATGCAGCGTTTCTGTTACCCGCTGCTCCCAGTTCCAGCCATCCTGCGCTTCGATTGCACTTTGCAGCGCGTCCAGGTCACCAACACCCTCGCAATACTGACTGACCAGCGCAACCACATCCGCCAGGCCGGTACTGGCTGCAACAAAAACGGTGGCGTCCTGATCCAGCACAGGCTCCTGGGCCACATAGGCCAGGCGCAGATTTTGTTGCAATTGCAGGCTGCCATCGTCTGCTTTTTCGAGCCCTGCCAGGATCTTCAGGAAAGACGACTTGCCAGTACCATTGCGGCCAATCAAGCCGATGCGCTCGCCGCTCTCCAGCGCAAAGTCGGTGTGGTCGAGAAGTGGAACGTGGCCAAAAGCGAGTTGGGCGTTTAGAAATGTAATAAGGGCCATAGGGGGGAGATTATCCCGCCCGATCGAAGGTGGCCGCCATGACCGTAGAAACTGCAGCCATTGCGGAATCGACGCACAATAGACCCTGCACATTCAGAGGGAAGAGTTTATGTCGAACGTGGTGAGGGTCTGGGACTTGCCGACCCGGGTTTTTCATTGGGCATTGGTCGCTGCGGTGGTCGGCCTGGTGACCAGTGCGCAGATCGGTGGCGAAGCCATGGCATGGCACTTTCGCTTTGGTTATGCAGTCCTCACCCTGCTGCTGTTCCGTATCCTGTGGGGCCTGGTCGGCGGGCACTGGTCACGCTTCGCATCGTTCATTTACAGCCCGGCCACGATTCTTGGCTACCTGAAGGGACAGGGCAAGCCCGAGCACGCGATCGGCCACAACCCGATGGGGTCGCTCTCGGTGTTCGCCATGCTGGCAATCTTGTTGCTGCAGGTGGGTTCCGGTCTTTTCAGCGATGATGAAATTGCAGCGGCGGGGCCGCTGGTGAGTCTGGCTTCCAACACCTGGGTCTCGTTGGCAACCCACTATCACGCCGAGATTGGCAAACTGATCCTGCTGGGCCTGGTGCTGCTTCATGTCGGGACCATCCTGTTCTACCGCTTCAAAAAAGGTGAAAATCTTGTGAAACCCATGGTTCATGGCAACAAGGAGACCCCTTTGACGGTGCAGAGTTCACGCGACGACGCAAAGTCGCGCCTGCTGGCGGTTGCCCTTCTTCTGCTTAGTGCGGCCATGGTCGCCTTTTTGGTACAGACAAAGTGACTGATCCCGCGCTGTCTTTCATCACGCCGGGCACACCTGCAGAGTTGGCGGCGGCGCGAGGATTGTTTCGCGAGTACGCCGATGCGTTGAAGATCGATTTGTGCTTTCAGGACTTCGCTTCGGAGCTGGCGTTGCTGCCCGGTGAGTACGCGCAACCACGGGGCAGTCTGCTGATGGCACTGCTGGGCGGGACAGCAGTGGCCTGCTGCGCGATTCGTCCGCTCGACAACGTGGATTATCCGAATGCCTGCGAGATGAAAAGGCTCTATGTGCGTCCTGGATTTCGCTCGGCGGGCATTGGACGCCAACTGGTTGAAGCCATGCTGGATTTCGCCACCATGAGTGACTATGACTGCGTGTTACTCGACACGCTGGACGACATGGAAAGTGCGCGTGCCCTGTACCACGACCTGGGCTTTGAGGAAATACCGCCCTACTATCACAACCCGATCGCCGGAGCGCACTACCTGATGGTGAAATTGAAAACGCCCTGAGGTCTTCAGGGCGTTCGGTGCTACGCGCCGAAGTCTCAGCCCTTGGCTTGTGCCAACAGCGTCGCAGCGTCGCTCACTTCAAATTTACCCGGACCCTCAATGTTCAATGAGGCTACCTTGCCGTCCTTGACCAGCATCGAATAGCGATTGCTGCGCAGCCCCAGACCCTTGCCGGTCAGGTCCAGCGTCAAGCCGGTCGCCTTGGCAAAAGTGGCATCGCCGTCTGCCAGCATGCGCACTTTGCCAGCCGATTTTTGATCGCGCGCCCAGGCGCCCATAACAAAAGCATCGTTCACGCTGACGCACCAGATTTCATCAACACCAGCTGCCTTCAACTCCGCCTGTTTTTCCATGTAGCCCGGCACGTGCTTGGCAGAACAGGTTGGTGTAAAAGCACCTGGCAGACCAAACAGCGCAATGGTTTTTCCTGCTGTGGCCTTGCTCACATCGACCGGGTTCGGGCCTAGACTGCAACCGCCGCCCTCCACTTCGGAAAACTCCATCAAGGTGGCCGCTGGAAGACTATCGCCTACTTTAATCATTTACTACTCCTGAAACAGTTGACTGAACAATGAAGAACGGCTCACATTGTGAGCCGTTTCACCAAAACCTGCAGTCCACAGACTGCAAAGGCTTAAACCACTGCGGCCTTTTGGACCAAACGGGTGGCAACCCAGTTCTTGGTCTTGGAGATCGGCCTGCTTTCCGCAATCTCGATGATGTCACCCAGCTTGTACTCGCTCTTTTCATCGTGCGCGTGGTACTTGCTCGATTTGCCGACGATCTTGCCGTAAAGCTCGTGCTTCACCCGACGTTCGATCAATACGGTTACCGTCTTGGCGCGTTTGTCGCTGACCACCTTGCCAATCAAGGTACGCTTGAGGGATTTTTTAGCTTCCGTCATTTATAGCTCCTTATTTGGCGGATTTTTCAGCGCTTTGCTTCTCGACAAGAATGGTCTTGGCGCGAGCAATATCGCGGCGCGTGGAGCGCAGCGTAGCGGTGTTATTGAGTTGTTGCGTCGCCTTTTGCATGCGCAGACCAAAGTGAGCCTTCTGAAGCTCCTTGACTTCTGTTTGCAGTCCGACCACGTCTTTTTGGCGTAATTCAGTCGTTTTCATAGCTTTTCTCCTGATTACTGGCCAATCATGCGTGCCACGAAAGTGGTCCGCAGCGGCAGTTTCGCAGCCGCCAGAAGAAAGGCTTCACGAGCCAGTTCTTCAGACACACCGACGATTTCAAAAACGATCTTGCCAGGCTGAATCTCAGCCACGTAGTACTCGGGATTGCCCTTGCCGTTACCCATACGCACTTCAGCCGGCTTTTGGGAAATGGGTTTATCAGGGAAGACCCGAATCCAGATACGACCGCCCCGTTTGACGTGACGGGAAATGGCACGACGCGCGGCCTCGATCTGACGGGCTGTCAAACGACCACGATCCACGCATTTCAGACCAAAATCACCAAATGCCACCGAGCTGCCTCGGGTCGCAATACCGGTGTTACGGCCTTTTTGCTCTTTGCGGTATTTGCGACGAGCGGGTTGCAACATAATTATTCTCCTTTGCCGTCAGCTGCTGCAGCTGGCGCGGCTACCTTGCGGACGCGCTTAACGGCGGGTTTGTTTGCATCGGCACCAATGGCCTCAGCGGGTTTATCACTACCGTCTGCGGGCGCGGCATTGCCAGCCAGCGCAGGACGACGAGCCCCACGGGGTGCCGGACGATCAGCACCAGGACGCGCACCACGGTCATCGCGGCGCGGACCACGCGGGCGGCGCTCTTCGTCAGAACGGGGTTCAACAGCAGCCGGCAGATCGTTACGACCCAGCGTATCACCCTTGTACACCCAAACCTTGACACCAATGATGCCGTAGGTTGTCTTGGCTTCCGAGGTGCCGTAATCGATATCGGCCCGCAAGGTGTGAAGTGGCACGCGGCCTTCGCGGTACCACTCACAGCGTGCAATTTCAATACCATTCAAACGACCCGACGACATGATCTTGATGCCCAGGGCGCCCAGACGCATCGCGTTCTGCATGGCGCGCTTCATGGCCCGACGGAACATGATGCGTTTTTCCAGTTGCTGGGTGATGCTGTCGGCAATCAGCTTGGCATCGATTTCTGGCTTGCGCACTTCCTCGATATTGACCGCCACCGGCACGCCGAGCTGGCTTGAGAGTTCGCGCTTGAGGTTTTCGATATCCTCGCCCTTTTTGCCGATCACCACACCCGGACGAGCCGAGAAAATCGTGATGCGGGCGTTCTTTGCAGGACGCTCGATAAGAACGCGTGACACGGAGGCGCTTTTCAGCTTGCCTTTGAGGTACTCACGGACCTTGATGTCTTCAGCCAGCATGCCCGCGAAATCGCGATCGCTGGCATACCAACGGGATGACCAGTTGCGACTGATAGACAGGCGAAAGCCGGTTGGGTGGATTTTTTGTCCCATATCTTCCTGGCCTCTTTCAGTTACCAACCGTCACATACACATGGCACGTGGGTTTTCTGATTTGGTTGCCACGACCTTTTGCGCGGGCCGTGAAGCGCTTGAGTGAGGCGCCTTGCTCGACGTAGATGGTTTTCACCTTCAACTCGTCGATATCAGCGCCGTCATTGTGTTCAGCATTGGCGATAGCGGATTCAAGAACCTTGCGAATGATCAGAGCAGCTTTTTTCTGCGTGAACTGCAAAATGTTCAAGGCTTGGTCCACCTTTTTGCCGCGAATCAGGTCCGCGACCAGGCGGCCCTTGTCCACCGACAAACGAACGCCACGAAGGGTTGCACGTGTTTCCATGGTCACCTCCTTATTTCTTCTGGACTTTTTTGTCCGCCGGGTGACCCTTGAAAGTCCGTGTGAGAGCAAACTCACCCAACTTGTGGCCAACCATTTGATCGGTGATATAGACCGGCACGTGCTGCTTTCCGTTGTGCACGGCAATGGTCAACCCGATGAAATCAGGCAGAACCATGGAGCGACGCGACCAGGTCTTAATCGGCTTTTTGTCTTTGCTGGTAACGGCCTTGTCAGCTTTGGCTACCAGGTGATGGTCAACAAACGGACCTTTTTTGAGAGAACGAGTCATTTACCTGCCCCTTACTTCTTGCGACGCGACACGATCATGACCTGCGTGCGCTTGTTGTTACGGGTACGGTAACCCTTGGTCAGATTACCCCAAGGATCGACTGGATGACGGCCTTCGCCTGTCTTGCCCTCACCACCGCCATGGGGGTGATCCACCGGGTTCATGACAACGCCGCGGACGGTTGGGCGAATACCCATCCAACGCTTCACGCCGGCCTTGCCGAGGCGCCGCAGACTGTGCTCTTCATTGGCAACCTGGCCTAGAGTGGCACGGCATTCAATGTGAATCTTGCGAACTTCGCCGGAGCGCATGCGAACCTGAGCGTAGGTGCCTTCACGTGCCAGCAAGGTGGCCGAGGCACCCGCCGAGCGCACGGTCTGTGCACCACGGCCAACCTGCAGTTCCACGCAATGCACGATGGAGCCCACCGGGATGTTGCGGATTGGCAGGGTGTTGCCAACGCGAATCGGCGCTTCGGCTCCGCTCATGATCGTCGCGCCCACCTCGAGCCCGCGCGGGGCGATGATGTAACGACGCTCACCATCAGCGTAACAAACCAGGGCAATATGGGCTGAGCGGTTCGGATCGTATTCAATACGCTCCACTTTGGCCGCTATGCCGTCCTTGTTGCGCAGAAAGTCAACAACACGGTAATGGTGCTTGTGACCACCGCCTTTGTGACGTGTCGTAATGTGACCATTGTTGTTGCGTCCAGCATGCTGAAACTGAGGTTCCAGCAACGGCGCAAAGGGCTCACCCTTGTACAGGTGATCACGAGAGATCTTCACCACGCCACGACGGCCGGGTGAAGTTGGTTTCATTTTGATAACAGCCATGATTACGCAGCCTCCCCACCGAGGTTGAGCTCTTGTCCGGGCTTGAGCGTCACATAGGCCTTGCGAACGTTGTCGCGCCGGCCAACCGACTTGCCGAAACGTTTGGTCTTGCCCTTGGTGTTCACGACAGATACACCCTTGACTTCAACCTTGAACATCGACTCCACAGCGGCTTTGATTTCATACTT
>CAZZLB010000145.1:0-7094 GCA_964654655.1 uncultured Rhodoferax sp.
CGTTGCCCTCCATGCTGGCGCGGGGGTCAATGCAGTTCGGATTTGCCCCTGCGCAAATCGCCCTGATGTGCGCTAGTCACAACGGCGAAGAAGCGCACATCACGCAGGTGCAAGGCATGCTGGACCAGGCGGGCCTCACTTACAAGGCCTTGCGCTGCGGCTGCCACGTACCGCGTTTTTACAGTCTGCTCGGACAAACACCACCGGCCGACGCGGTGTTTGACGACCGACACAACAACTGCAGCGGCAAGCACGCCGGGTTTTTGGCTTATTGCGTGCAGCATGGACTGAGCCTGGACGACTACACGGATCCGCTGCACCCGGTGCAGCAAGCCATCCGGCGTGACGTGGCACGCGCGGTCGGCATGGACGCCAACGATTTCAGGATGGGCATCGACGGTTGCTCGGCGCCCAACTACGCCATGCCGCTCTCGCGTCTGGCCTACGGTTACGCGCGCCTGGCCAGCGGCGCACGAGACAGTGAATTTGGTGAGAGCTTCGCCGCCCTGAGTGAAGCCATGACGGCACACCCGGACCTGGTCTCGGGCACCGGCCGCAACGACCTGGCCTTCATGCTCAGTGGACGCGGCGACTGGGTCAGCAAGGTTGGCGCCGACGGTGTGCAGGTGCTGGGCAGCAAGAGCCGGGGCGAAGCCTTTGCCATCAAGATCATCGACGCCAACAAGGACGCACTGTTCGCGGCCAGCGTTGAAGTGCTGGAACAACTTGGCTGGCTCGACGACGCTCAGCGCGAGGAACTCAAGCCCTGGCGGGCGCAAACCCTCCTCAACGTGCGCGGTCTGCCAGTCGGTGAACGCATGCCGGTTTTCAAGCTGCAGAACCCTGCTTAGGGTTCGTAGCGACCGAGCTTGTGTGCCAGTTCTATAGCCGAAGTAACTTCCATTTTTTTGAAGATGTTGGCGCGGTGAAATTCCACCGTGCGCTGGGTGATGCCCAGGTGCTCGGCAATCGTCTTGTTGTAGTGACCCTTGATGAGTTCGTCGAGCACCTCGCGCTCGCGCGGGCTCAGGCTCACCAGTGCCTGGCGCAAGCGCTGCGCCTGTTGCTGCTCGTCGGTCATGGCGCTGACCGCTGCCAGCGCCTGCTCGACTTTGTCCACCAGCACATTGTTCTGAAACGGCTTTTCCAGAAAATCCCAGGCGCCGTTCTTGACCGCCGAGACCGCCATGCTGACGTCGCCGTGACCCGTCAGGAACAGAATCGGCCAGGGGCAACCAAGCGCCTTGAGTTCCTCGAAGGTACTCAGGCCCGAGAGCGGCTCCATCCGGATGTCCAGCAGCACGACGGCATGACCCCAATTCGGCAGACGCGCTCTAACCGCTTGCAAAAAGACATCACCACCGGCCCAGGTTCCTGCCTTGTGCCCGCGCGAGTCGAACAGCCAGGCCAGGCCCTCGCGAAAATCGGCGTCGTCATCAACAATGTGAATTTCAGGACTCATGCGGCATTCTCCTGCGTCGCCATTGAAGCCGTGCCATGGCTTGAAAGTGGCAAGCACAAGCTGAACATGGCCCCGCCCAGCGCCGGGTCGCGCGCCACGTCAATGCGCCCATGGTGTGCTTCCAGCACCGAGCGACAAATCGCCAGCCCCATGCCCATGCCGTCGGCCGAGGCACTGAAAAACGCACCAAAGATCTGTTCCTTGTGCTCTTCATCAACACCAGGTCCGCTGTCACTCACCACAATGGCCGCCTGTGTCTCGTCCTGCTCGACTCGCACCTGGACCCGCGCTGGCCGGCCGGCCAGCGGCGCCCAGTGCAGCGCGTTGGCGACCACATTTTGCACCGCGTGTTCCAGCAGCAAGGCGTCGGCCTCCACCCACACCGGCGTTGACCCCAGGGTGACGTCCAGACTGACCTGGCGCTGCGCCTGGTGTTGCATCAACGTGGCACGCAAGAAGGCCAGCAGATCGAGGTGCTGGCGCGACATTTCACGCCGGCGCGCAAAGGCGTTGACACGCTGGATGATGCGGCCCGCCTTGTCTGCCAAACGGTCCATCCGCTCCACCACCGGCATCACTTCTTCCAGCGAGATGCGCCCGCTGCGCAAGCGATTGAGCAAGCCGTTGGCAAAGCTGCTGAGCGCGCCCAGCGGTTGATTCAATTCATGCGCCAGCGTCGAGGCGACTTCGCCCACAGCCACCAGGCGACCTGACGCTTGCAAGCGTTCCTGCTGGCGCGCCGCCATGCGTTCGGAGCGCTTGCGCTCACTGATGTCAAGCACCGAACTCATCCAGCCAATCTGCTCACCGTCAGCGGTATTCAGGGGCGCTTCATGGATCAGCACGTCCAGCAAGTGCCCGTCACGGTGCTGGAACTGCACTTCCACGCCGTCCTCATGTGTACCCTGCGCAATGATGTCGCGATGCACCAGATGCAGTTCATCGGCCTGATCCGGTGGCCAGTAAGGAAGCGGGGTCGATTTGCCAACCAGCTCGGTTGCGCTGTACCCCACCAGACTGCAGAAGGACTCGTTGACGTACAGAATTTTTCCGCTGCGGTCCCAGGCGCGCAGACCGATGGTCACGGAGTTTTCCATCGCCGTTCGCAAAGCCACCTGGGCCGCAAACAGGGCCTGTACCTGCTGGCGCTTGACGAAGTCGCGTCGCAGTACCCACAGACTGACCAACATGCCCGACAAGAACACCAGCGCCACAAAAAAGAAGATGCGCGGCACAGTGGCCGGCTGCACGCCTACGGGTGTCACGCCCAGAAACAGATCGGTACCCGGCAGGTTCAGGGCCGCTCGATAGGCCTTGTTCCCCGTCACCTCGTCAGGAGACCCCTTCAACTCATCGGTAACCAGACGGACCGCATGGTTTTGTGCAAACCAGGTGGGCACCATGGCAACCGTGGCGCGTTCCAGCGACAGAGCGGCGAGGTAATTGCCGACAAACTGACCGCGTTCAAAAAACGGCACCGCCAGCCAGACCACATCTGTCGGAAGCCTATCAGGTCCCTGCATCAGACCCGCGTAGGCAGCGCGTCGCAAGCCACGGGTCGTGTCCTGCATGGTGGCCAGAGCCTGCGCATTGCCGGTCTGAGCGGACCAGTCGCTGTGCCAGCGCTGCGGCCCGGCGGTCGCGCCACGCGCCGCATCCGCCGCCAACCAGCCGTGCGACAGCACGACGCCACTCTCGCGCCACAGCAATCCGCCCTGCACCGGCGGTTTGTCGCTCGTGCCGGCGCCGAGCACACTTTGGCGCGCCAGAAGCAACAGATCGTCTTCAAGGCGGCGGAAGTGAAACTGCACGCTCTGCTCAAGCCACTGTGCGTCGGCTGCGCGCGCGCGCGCCTCCTCATCGGCTTCAAACGTGTTGAGGTACAGAACCAGTGTCACGACCGAAGCCAGCAGCAGCAACAGCAATCCCAGCAGCCAAAGCAGGGCACGGCGGTTGCGGCTGGCGTGACTGGGCATCGTCTGTTGCAACAAGGCAAAGTCGAGCGATTGGTCGGCGACAGCGGGTCGGGTTTTAACCATTGTTTTTCAGACAGGTCTTCGCATAATAGCCAGCATGTCAAGCTCTGACCCGGTCGTCCCCAGCGAGCGTCGTGCGTACCTGCGCCGCCTTGGTGCATCCGCACTGGCGCCGGTGCTGCCGTCTTCGCTGGTGCAACACCCCGCATGGGCCGCATCGGACAGGGCGGTCACACTGCGCTTTTCGCACGTGGTGGCCGAGGAGACACCCAAAGGTCTGGCCGCCAAACGCTTCAAGCAACTCGCGGAACAACGCTCCGGCGGACGCATCCGGGTGCTGATCTACCCCGATGCCCAACTCTACGGCGACCACGACGAGATGCAGGCCCTGCAGCTTGGCGCGGTGGATATGCTGGCCCCGTCCTTGTCGAAATTCGGGCGCATCGGTTTTCCGGAGTTCGAGCTGTTCGATCTGCCTTTCCTGTTTGGCCAGGTCGCCGACGTGCGACGCATCACAGAGGGTCCGCTCGGGCAGCGCCTGCTGGAGCGTTTGAGCCGTCATGGGTTGACCGGGCTGGGTTTCTTTGACAACGGTTTCAAGCAGATGAGCGCCAACCGCGCCCTGCTGGCGCCGACGGATTTTGTCGGCTTGCGCATGCGGGTGCAGGCTTCACGCGTGATTGCGGCGCAGATGCGGGCGCTGGGCGCGCAACCGGTGGACCTGCCTTTCAGCGAGACGAGACGGGCACTGGAGGCCGGTGTCGTCGATGGCACGGAAAACCCGGTGTCGAACTTCTGGACACAGGGCATGCACGAAGTGCAGAGCGATCTCAGCCTGACCGAACACGGTTATCTGGGTTACGCGGTTGTGGCGAACCAGCGCTTCTGGCTCAGTCTGTCGGCAGACGACCGTGAGTTGCTGGGACAGGCTTTGCGCGAGGCGCTAGCGTATGGCAATGAAATAGCCGATGCACAGAACGACAAGGCACTGACAGCCTTGCGCCAGACCGGAACGACGCGCATCCACACCTTGACCGCGAGTCAACGTGAACGCCTGCATCGTGCCGTTGAGCCAGTACACAAGGCACTCGCAAGTCGCATCGGTTTGCCCTGGATGGACGCCATGCGCGACGCTCTGAAGCAAACCATCAAGGGTTAACCCTAGCTGTTGAACGCCACAGTTGTTGCACAGTTCAATGCTGTTTAAGCTAAGGCTGGTAGATCGACAACCCCTCGTTTTTGGAGACAGTTATGAAAATCAAGTTATTGTTCGGTGCGGTTTTGCTGGCGCTTGGCATGAGCGTTGGCGCACAAACCATCATCAAGTTCAGCCACGTCGTCGCGGCCGACACACCCAAGGGCAAGGCCTCCGAGTTCTTCGCCAAGAGGGCGGCCGAACTGACCAAGGGCAAGGTCAAGGTCGAGGTTTACCCGAACAGCGCGCTGTACAAGGACGGCGAAGAGATGTCGTCACTGCAGATGGGATCGGTACAGATGCTGGCCCCGTCGCTGGCCAAGTTCGGTCCGCTTGGAGTGAAGGAATTCGAGGCTTTTGACTTCCCCTTCATGTTTGACGATACCGATGAGTTGCACAAGATCACGCAGGGGCCGGTGGGCGCTGCCATGCTGGCCAAGCTTGAACCCAAAGGCATCAAGGGCCTGGCATATTGGGACAATGGATTCAAGTCCTTTTCGGCCAATACACCGCTGAAAAACGTGGCGGATTACAAAGGCAAGAAATTCCGCATCCAGTCCTCCAAGGTGCTGGAAGAGGAAATCCGCTCGATTGGCGGCATCCCTCAGGTAATGGCTTTCTCGGAGGTCTATCAAGCGCTGCAGACCGGCGTGGTTGACGGCACGGAAAACCCGATCTCCAACTTCTGGACGCAGAAAATGCATGAAGTTCAGAAGCACCTGACGCTCACCAACCACGGCTACCTCGGCTATGCCGTGATCGCCAACAAGAAGTTCTGGGATGGCCTGCCGGCGGACGTGCGCGGCCAGTTGGAACAGGCCATGAAAGAAGCCACCGCCTATGCCAACAAGATCGCCCAGGAGGAAAACGATATGTCATTGGCCGGTGTACGCAAGAGCGGCAAGACCGTTGTCTACGAGCCCACCAAGGAAGAACGCTTTGCAGTGAAGAAGGCGATGGCTCCGGTGCATATCAAGATGGCCGAGCGCGTTGGCAAAGAAACGCTGCAGGAGTTCTACAAAGCCACCGGCTTTGACCCGACCAAGCTCTAGGCTTGCCGTCATTGCGATCTCCCTTCGTCACTGCGAGCGAAGCGAAGCAATCCATGTCTTCGGTATTCCAGCATGGACTGCCACGTCGCTTCGCCCCTCACAGTGACAACCAGGGATTAGGCGGCGCAAAGAAAAAATAGTTGTTCATCAGCCCGAGCACATTCGGAGTACAAATCATGAAATTTCTTGATCACCTGGAAGAGTGGTTTGTCACCTTCCTGATGGGCGCTGCGACGCTGATCATCTTTGTCGCTGTGGTGCACCGCTACGCTGCCGGTCTGGCGATACCGGGCGTGCAGGACTGGTTGCTCACCCTCAACTTTGGTTGGGCGCAGGAACTTACCATCATCATGTTCGTCTGGATGTGCAAGTTCGGCGCTGCCTACGGTGTGCGCACTGGCATTCACGTCGGCGTTGATGTGCTCATCAACCGTCTGGACAACAGAATGCGCGGCAAGTTCATCATCTTTGGGCTCAGCGCAGGCGTCCTGTTTACCGGTATTGTGGCCATCCTCGCGACCAACTTTGTCTGGGAGAACGGCGCGCACCACGCCTGGTTCAGCTGGCTGGGAAAGTCGGTGGACGGTATTCCGGAAGGGCCATCGACGCCTGATCTGGAGTGGCCCACCTGGATGGTCTACAGCGCCGTACCCCTGGGCACCAGCCTGATGTGCTTCCGTTTCCTGCAAGTGTTGTTCAGCTTCATCAAGACCGGCGAGTTGCCGCACCACGACCATGGTCATGTAGATGGTCTGGAAGAGGAAACGGAAAAACCTCCAGTGGATCTGAATCCTTACGGCATGAGAGACAACCTGCACCCGGATGAATCGGCCGGCAAGGAAGGAACTTCGAAATGAATGCCACCATCATCTTCGTGCTGCTGCTGGTCCTGATGCTCACTGGCATGCCGATTTCCATTTCGCTCGGTCTGACGGTGCTGACTTTTCTGTTCGGCTTTACCCATGTACCCCTGGAATCGGTGGCGCTGAAACTGTTTACCGGTATCGAGAAGTTCGAGATCATGGCGATCCCGTTCTTCATCCTGGCAGGCAACTTCCTGACCCACGGCGGCGTGGCCAGACGCATGATCAACTTTGCCTCCAGCATGGTCGGCCACTGGTACGGTGGTCTGGGCCTGGCTGGCGTGCTGGCCTGTGCCCTGTTTGCCGCAGTCTCCGGTTCGTCCCCAGCGACCGTGGTGGCGATCGGCTCGATCCTGATGCCAGCGATGGTCAGGGCCGGCTTTCCCAAGAGTTTTGGCGCTGGCGTCATCACGACGTCGGGCGCACTGGGCATCCTGATTCCTCCCAGCATCGTGATGGTGATGTACTCGGTGGCCACCAACACGTCTGTCGGCGCCCTGTTCATGGCGGGGGTCGTTCCCGGTATCGCGCTGGCCTGCGTTCTGG
>CAZZLB010000146.1:0-7089 GCA_964654655.1 uncultured Rhodoferax sp.
CTCGAGTTCGTCGAGGATGACCGGAGCCTGATAGCCGGCGTCGTTGTAGATGTAGTCGAAGCGCCGAATGACCGTCGATCGTGCCATCTCTCTCCCCCTTGCCTTACGGCAGCTGAATCACGCGGAAGATCTCGACGGAGCAGGTCTTGGCCGCGGCCTCGCCCGTCCGGAAGGCGATCGAGGGGCGGAGGACCACGGTCGGCAGGCTCGCCGCCGCCACCTGGGAGACGAGCGACCCGTCGAAGTAGGTGGAGAGGGTCGAGCCGTCGTAGAGCATCTCGTACCAGTGCTTGTTCGTGTCCATCGTTCCCGCTGCGGCCGAGGACTCGACACCAGCCTTCTCCGCGGTCGCGTAGATCGCGGTGACCCCGTCGATCTTGTAGAAGTAGATCCCGTCATCGGTGACGGCGAGGGCGTGCGCGGCCGAGGCGGCGGTCAACGTGGTGTCGGTCGAGGCGAGTCCGATGAGGAAATCGGACTGGGTGGCGTCCGAGATGGACACCCGCGCCCCGAAGTAGAGGGGCTTCCCCGACGCGAGCTGGAACGGCGTCCCCAGCCACTGGATGTTGTCGCCGTCGTACTCGGTGCCTCCGGTGGTGATGAGCATCCGGTCGCCCTCGAGGATCGCGTTGGTGATCGGGCTCGTGCCCGTCGCCGTGATGGTCTTGTCCGCGGTCTCCGCGGCGCTCGCTATGGCGAGGTCCCACTTGCGAGCCTGGGGTCCGATTGCATCGACCCAGCGCTGCTCGGTCCCGTCGTAGAAGACGAGGTTTCCGTTGACGTATTTCGATTTGACGTCAGCCATTTATTTCTTCTCCTTGGGCTTCGGAGCCCGTTCGATCTCTGTTGCCTGAGCCGTGACAGGCTCAGCCTTTCCGCTTTCGACGAGTTTGGCGTTTACCTCCTCGCCGAGGTTGATGACCGCTCCGGCTCCGTAGCGGAGCCAGGGGCGGAGGAGGCGAACCTCCATCAGAGCACCGTCGGCGAGGAGGGGGCCTCGTAGCGCGCCCCGGAGAGGATGTAGGCAACACACCCGGGGGTGGTCGTGGTCGCCCCGGAGGCCGTGACATTGAGCCACGGCTTGCCGGCGGGAAGCTCGGAGGCATCGATGTCGATGAGGTAGAAGGTGTTCGACACCGAATCGTTGGAAGCCGCGAATCCAGCGGCGAGGGCGGAGAGGCGGGCCCCGAGCACATCGGAGTCCGCGGTGATGCACTTCTGGTAGGCGAAGGGGATGGCCTCCGCCCCGGTGGCGGCGTTGTCCGAGGAGGCGAGGACGGTGAAGGTCACCGCCCCGCCGTTGGACGCCCCGAGCGCGATGAGGGCCTGGAACTTGCCGTACTTCGCCATGTTCACCGCGTCGAGCGTGGTGAGCCCGTTCATGGAGATCGGGAACTTGCCGAAGGCGATGTGGGCCTGCTCGGCGAGATTGAATCCTTTCATGCCGGTTCTCCTTCCGCCTTACGCGCGGGTCGCCAGGGCGACGAACGGGGATACGGTCGCGCTGCCCTTGTAGGGGGTGAGCGGCGCCTTCCAAAGGGGCTGGCCGTTGACCCGGTAGATGAACCGGAAGGCCATCTCGTCGTAGACGAACTGGACGTGCATCGAGGAGGCGACCTGGATGCCGCCCTTCTCGATGAGCCGGTACTGGCCGAAGTCGGCCAGGTAAATGTCGCCCACCGTCCCGAGGGCGAGGGCCTGCTCCGCGAAGACGACGGGGATGCCGAGGAGGGTCCCGAAGGGGGCGTTGGCCGCCGAGTTGCCGGGGATGTAGAGGGGGAATCCGCCGGTTCCAACGGAGATGGCTAGCTTCATGAGCTGCGGGAAGGCCTCGCGGTTGATGACCCAGCGGACCTTGTCCATGCTGGCGCCGGACCAGAGGCGCGAGTACATCTTGATAATGTTCTCGTAGGTGATGGTGGCGGCGGTCTGCCCGGTCTCCTTGGCCTGGGACACGAGGCCAGGGGCGTTGAGGATTCCGAGGGGCATCCCGGCGCCGGATCCGTTGAGGACCGCGTCGTCGAGCTTGAAGGCGAACTCCTTCCCGAACTCGGCGATGGCCATGGCCTCGAGCGCGGAGGCGTCCTGGAGAAGCTCGTCGGTCGCGTAGAACAGCCCGGTGAGCTTCTCGAGGTTGAGCTGGTCCTCGCGTATCTTCGGCTTGGACGCGACGGCTGCGGCGCCCTCGTTCTTCCAGTAGGCGAGCACCCCGCCGGAGCGGGAACCGTCGACGCGGCTCGTCTCGTCGATGACGGGGTATTTCAGGCCGTTGAACGGCCCGGAAATCGTGATCCGGTCGCAGAGGGCCGCCAGCTTCCCCTCCTCGTAGGCGCGGGAGGCGAGCATGGCCGCCTGCTCGGTGCCGACAAGGAATCCGCCTTCGGAGGGTACGGCCTCTGAAGCCCCGGTAGCGGCGCGGGGGCTGAAGAGGATGTCCCTGGCCTTGGTCTTGCTCATCGTGTAACCGCTGCGCTCGCCGTCGGGCGACCCCACAGCAGCGACTGCCTGGAGGAAGGCCCCGAGAGACAGTCTGTCCCCGACCTCTCCGCTGAATCGGGCTCCCGCCCTGGGCGCTCTGCGGACAGCATTCTCCTCGCTGTCGAGCGCCTCGCTGTCCTCAAGGGTGGTGAGCTGGGCCCTAAGCTTCTTCTGCTCCTCGACCAGGGCCGCGAACTCCACGTTTTCGGCGTCGCCCGCCTTGTCGCCGAGGGCCTTGAGCTCCTCGCGGCGGGTCTGGATCTCGGCGATTCTTGCCTTGATCTTATCCTTGTTCATCAGATGACTCCTTCGTTGACTTCGATCTCCGCGATGAGGAGCGACGGCTTGATCCCGGATTTCGGAGCGGGTTCCCCCCGCGTTTCCATGAAGTCGGGCTCTCCCCGCTCCATGGCCTTCCATCCCTGCGACGCAAGCGCGACAGCCTCCGGCTTCGAAAATCCCGAATCCCTCAGGAATCCCTCGAAGTCGCGGATGGTCGATATGGATTGAGAGGCGCTCGCATCGGCGAGCGCGGTCGGTGCGTGGTTGAACTTGTACCGGGAGATCGGGAACGAGGCGGCGCGGGCGGCGACGTCGCCATAGTCCGCCATGCCGGACGCGAAACCCTTCTCGACAGCCTCGGCGGCTCCAAGCCAGGTCTCCTCATCCATCATCGCGGCTATCTCATCCTCGGAGAGTCCGGAGTTCGTGGCATAGATCCCCACGAGATCTCCCTTGATCTTGTCGAGAAGGTCGGCTGTGGACCGGAGATCGGAGGCTCCTCCGACCATCAGCGTCCAGGGGTTGTGGATCATGTAGTAGCTGCCCTCGCCCATGACGAGGGTCTTTCCGGCCTGCGCGACGACGCTCGCGATAGAGGCAGCCAGCCCGACTACCTCAACATCGAGCTTTGCCCGGACGTCCTTCAGGATGTTATAGATGGCGAGGCCCTCGAAGACAGAACCACCGGGAGAATTGAGGAGGAGCCGGATCGACTTGGCGTCCCGCACCTCGTCGAGGCGCGCCTTGAACTCCTTGGCGCCGACTCCCCAGAAAGGATCTATCTCGTCGAAGATCTCGATCTCGGCGAGGTCGTTGGACTTCTTCGCCATCCGGAACCAACTCTTATTTCTGGCCATCGTCGCTTCCTCCGTTCGAAGCTCCACCGTCGGAGTCGGGCTCCGCGGCGTCCGCCATGTTCTTCGGCCGCCAGTAGGTCCGCCCGGCCCGCTCGCCGTCGATAGGATTCATCCCCTGGTGGAACCTGATCTCGTCCGCGTTCATCCATCCGCCGTTCCGCGCGACGGCGAAGGCCTCGGACTGGGCCTTGAAGTCGCCTCGCTGGATCGAGGCCAGGTCGAACTCCGCGAAAGCCCGCGCCGCCTCCCCGTCGGTGAGGAGCTGGGTATCGATCGCCGCCTCCCATCGCTCGGCCCAGGGGCGGATCGTGTCCGTCGCGTACTCGATGCCGAGGTGCTCGATGTTTGAAAAGGTGGCGTGGGAGTAGTCCTTGAGCTTGTAGGGGGAGATGTTGAGGATCCGGGCGATCTCTCCGATCTGGAAAACCTTCGACTCGAGGAACTGCGCGTCCTCGAGGGGCATGCCGATCGTCTTGTAGTCCATCCCTTCCTCGAGCACGGCGAACTTGCCCGAGTTGTCGACGCCGGAATGGAAGGACGAGAAGGTGACCTTGAGCCGTTCGCGGGCCTCGGGGGTCAGGGTCTTCCCGACCGTGAGGAGCCCCCCGAGGTGGGCGCCGTTGGACAGGAACCTTCCCGAGAACTCTTGCTGCGCGAGTCCGAGACCGATGGTCTCCCGCGCGATCTCGAGGAGCGAGTATCCGCGGACAGGATCGAAACCGAATCCCTGGAGGTGGAAGATCTCCGACGGGCCGAAGGTCCACTTGTTGCCGGAACTGTCCCGCACGTCGTAGACGATGGACTGTTCCCCGAGTTTATCTCCGACAAGGCGGGGGATTACCCGCTCGGGGTTGAGCGGCCAGAGCGCCCTCGGCCTGAAATACGAGTCACGGTCGACGAAGCTGTATCCGTTGCCCCATACCATGGCGTGGTACTGCATGCGCTCCTTCCACTGGAAGGAACTCATGACGGGATTGACCTTCCTCGTGAGAAGGCCATGGACCGGATGCGGGCTCCACGCCTCCTTGACGAAGGCTCCCGTCTGCCGGTACAGGGTCGTCCGGCACGAGGCGATGGTCTGGCAGATCTGGAGGACGCCGCAGAAGAACGCGGCGAAGTTGACTGCCGTCCTGCCGGCGACCACCGATCCGCTGGATGAGGGACGCCCGAACGCCTCCATATCCATCTGCCGATCAAGCTCGGAGATGGTCAACGAACCGAGACCCAGGACGCGGCGCGCGAGGCGCTGCACCAGGTTCGGCCGGGGTCGGGCGCTCATAGGATGAGGAGATCCTCGGTCTCGTAGATGGAGGCCATACCCTCTTCCAGCTCCAGGCTCAACCCGTGGTGCGCCATGATGGAGGAGACGACAAGGTCGATCTTCCGGAGCTTGTGGTCACCCATGGGCTTGATGTTCCCGTTGACATCGGGACGGACCTCGGCGTTGGAGAGGCACCAGGCCATGACGGGGTTGGGGTCCGCGATGGCCCCGCGCATCACGTCCCTTTCCCACGCCTTCGCCAGGGGGCTAAAGTGGGCGATGCCCTGGCGCACCTGGACGGTAAGGAAGCCCTCGTCGATAAGGCGCTTGTCGACAAACTGGGCAAGGGCAGGATCGAACAGGACAGCCCGCACCTCGAAGCGCTGTCCGGCCTCGACAATGCGCTGGACGACGTAGTCATAGTCCACGTACTCACCTGGGGTCGCAATGACATGGCCCTGCTCGACCCAGCGCACGAACTGGACGTGCTCTTCCTGCTGCTTTTTCCTCAGAGATGACTCGGGGATGAAGGCCCAGTGATGGGCGCGATACTTCGTGTTCCCCTCGTCGGGGGGAAAGTAGAGGGAGACTCCGGTGAGATCTCGAGTCCGGGATAGGTCGACTCCGATGGCGCAGGTCTTGCCCGCGAGTCCATCGAGGTCGAAAGAGCCCTGGTTGCGAGACCAGATCGCCGACTCGATCCAGCACTTCCCACCGCCGTCGACCCATTCGCCGAGGAGCTTGGTGCGGAGTTCGATCTCCTCATCATAGATGGACTCAGCCAAAGTGATCTTCTCTGCCATGGTCTCGCGGGTGACGGTCACGCCGATCGAGGGCATCGCCTTCGGGTAAACCTCGAGGTTGTGCCAGTCGTCGCCGGGTTCCAATTCCCACACGCAGGCGAAGTAGGTGTCATTCTCGATGATTCCCTCGAGGAGCTTGTCGACGTACTGGTAGGACTCGTAGCACGGACCCGATTTGGATCCGCCCGCGGTGGTGATGATGACCGACAGTGGCTGCCGACGCATGATCATTCCCGACTTCAGAGCCTGGAGGAGCTTCGCGGAGGGTGCGAATGCGTACTCGTCGCAGATGAGGAAGGAGGCGTTCTTGCCGTCTGCCGTCGAGGCGTCCGCGGCGAGCGACTTGTAGACCCCGCTCCTGCCCTGGAGGAGCGACTCGATCTGGCTTTTGTAAGGGATGAATATCTTCCGGAGATCCTCCGAACCCTTCACGATGTCGGAGGCGTAGCGATAGGACAAGCTCGCCTGTTCCTTCGCGTTCGATATGGAGAATGCCTGGGCGCTCGGCTCCTCGAGCATCATGAAGAGGGCGAGGGCAGCCATGAAGAAGCTCTTGCCCGACTTCTTCCCACAGATTATGAAGGCGTCCCGGAAACGGCGGAGGCCGTCGACCTTGCGCCTCCACCCGAAGAGCATGGCGAGAACGAAGTGCTGCCAAGGCTGGAGCACGACCACCTTCCCGGCAAACTGGCCTTCGCTCGTCTTCACAAACTCGAAGAACTTGAGGACCTTCCGGACTTCCTGCGGCTTGAACACGAAGGGGAAGGCTGGGTCCGATTTCGCTCGCTTGAGGTCGCGTAGGTGACGGGCGCAGGCGAGGCGGGTCTTCCGACAGGAGAGGATCCTGCCGGCGGTGATGTCCTTGATGTACGTGTCCCAGGGCTCGATCATGGGCCGCCCCCGAAGATCTCCTCCACCCCGGATTTATTCTTTACCTCACGGACCACAATCTTCGTCCGGTCGATAGGTGACCCAGCGAACTTGGCAAGCAGGGCTTGGTACTGCTTGAGGCTCTCCATCATCCACGAGAAGAGCTCGTCCCGGCCGTACTGCTGGACGTAGGAGGCCGATGACTTCTTGACCTTGCCGCCCTGCTTGCGGATGAGCTCGCGGGCCTCGATGTAGTCGGACCAGAATTGAGCCATCAGGGCGAGGTTGGGAATGTCGAGGGACTGAAGGATGCCGGCCTGTATCAGGGGGAGTTGGAGGTCGTGGAAGCAAGTCTTTCCGGCCTCGGTGTCGAGCCACGCGGGTGGCTGGACGGGCTCGGCGATGGTGAGAGATTGCGGGTTTTTCAGGCCCTTGGTGTTGCGCTTGGTCCTATCGGTGACGCATCCACCGATGGGCGACCTCGGCCTACCGCCCACAGGGACCCCAGGACCATTTTTTCCGCTCGAAAAAAGAGGGA
>CAZZLB010000147.1:0-7052 GCA_964654655.1 uncultured Rhodoferax sp.
TGAATCACGATGACGAAGGCGACTATCTGGATCGCCACTTTCAGGACCCGGGTGCGGACCCGGTTGATGTGCTGCTCGACCGCAAACTCCGCGAACTGCTGGTCAAAGGGATAGATGGACTGCCCGAGCGGGAGAAGACGGTGATGGGACTCTACTATGAGGAGGAGCTCAATTTCCGCGAAATTGGCGAGGCGCTGGGCGTGACCGAGTCCCGCATCTGCCAATTGCACACCCAGGCCATCGCGCGCCTGCGCAGCCAAATCAGGAATCTTTGAGACATGGATGTCAGCAGCCTGATTGGCATAGCCGTTGCGCTGGTAGGCATTGTTGCCGGTCAGTTGCTGGAAGGCGGATATGTCGGCTCCCTGCTGCAGGGTGCGGCGCTGCTGATCGTGCTATTCGGAACCGCCGGCGCAGTGATGGTGCAAAGTCCGGAGCGCCTGTTTGCGCGGGGCGTGAAGATGATCAAGTGGGTTGTGATTCCACCGGAATTTGTGCCTCAGCGCACTATTGCGGAAATTCTGGGCTGGAGCTTTTCGGCGCGCAGGGATGGGTATTTGTCACTCGAACAGCACGCTGAACGGGCACTCGATCCGATCGCGCGCAAGGGACTTCAGATGCTGGTCGACGGGGCCTTGCCTGAAGAACTGCGCCAGGCCCTGGAAGTGGAAATATTCACCTTTGAAGACTTCCACCGCCAGGCCGCGCGAATCTGGGAGGCGGCGGGAGGTTATGCACCCACCGTGGGCATCATGGGAGCTGTTTTGGGCTTGATTCACGTGATGGAAAATCTGTCCAATCCGGCCGTTCTTGGCAACGGAATTGCGGTCGCCTTTGTGTCGACCATCTATGGCGTAGGACTCGCCAATCTCGTGTTTTTGCCAGTGGCCAACAAGCTCAATGTTCTCATCACGCGGCAGGTGCTGCTGCGGGAAATACTGGTCGACGGACTGGTTTCCATTGCAGCTGGAGAGAGCCCGCGCGCACTCGAAAGCCGCCTGCTTGGCTATGTCACGACCCAGCGGCCGGACGCCGGTGGCCTTTGAAGATGCGTCGCAGACGAAATTCACTTGGTCAAAGACAAGCGGGCAGTCAGGAACGATGGCTGATTTCCTATGCCGATTTCATAACCTTGCTGTTTGCCCTGTTTGTTGTCATGTATGCATTGTCTTCGGTCAGCGAGGGAAAGCTTCGTGTGCTCGGTGACTCATTGGGTAGCGCATTCCGGATCAACAGGGTGAAGTCGCTGGAGCCGATCACGCCAGCACCGGGAATCGATTTTCTGCCACACAAACCCACCAAGACCTCTGATCCGCAAGTCAAACAGCGCGATGAGATGCGCGGCATCGCGCAGGACATTCTCAAGGTGATGGGGACGTTTGTGCGTGACGGAAAAGTCGCGGTAACGCAGACCAATGGCGGCATTGCGGTGGAGATCAATGCGAGTGTGCTGTTTGATTCCGGGCAGGCGCAGCTGCGCGCAGAATCCAGACAAGCGTTAAGGCAGGTTGCGAATGTTCTTGCACCAACAACACAGAGAATTCAGGTGGAAGGCTACACCGACAATACACCGATCAGCAACAGCTACTTTCCTTCAAATTGGGAATTGTCTGCTGCACGCGCGAGCAGCGTGGTGCGGCTGTTCATAGACAATGGGGTTGCCGAGCCACGGCTCAGCGTCATCGGTTACGGACCGAACCGCCCTGTCACATCCAACGACACGCCCGAGAGTCGCGCGCGCAATCGCAGGGTGACAGTGATGATCCTGACGGAGACACCGGGCAAAGTCGTAGACATCCCGGTTGGCACTGGCACCAGCGCACCGCGCTAGCACTGTTTGCAGCGCCGCCCTAGGCCTGGCTGATCGATCTCGCGCTGCGCAAGGGTCCAAGCCGTCCGTCGGAATGATAGACGCCATCGGGCGACGCACCGGACGATTGCAGCACAGCGAGTTTCTGCCGGTTTTGCTGCAATTTGCTTTCGATCAGCGTGCCGTTGTCCTGATTAAGCTGCCGCGCCGTCTCAGCCACCGCCAGCAGTTCGTGCCAGGCCTTTTTCGCGGTCGATGCGTGTTCCGGGTTGCGATTCAGCCAGGTATTGATTCCTTTTGCGTTGCCGGCCAAACCCTGAGAAGTGAGATAGCGGTTACGTTGATCGGCGAGACGTGAAAGGGACTCCACCTGCCTGGCCTTGTCTAGCGACAACTCGGCGACACGATCGGCCTGCGCCTGGACCAGTGCATCCTGCTCGACCTGAAGCAGACGACAGAACGAACCGAGCGCCGCTCGCTCACTCAGCAGTCCTGCAACAAAAGCTTCTGCGTTCGCAGGATCTTGCGTATCTCGGGATGTGGGAGCCAACATTGGCCCTATTGCCTGGCGTGCCACAACTCACGCGCGGTCTGGAGCAGATGATCGGCCACCACATTGGGATTCACCTTGAAGCGGCCCTCCGCAATGGCCTGTCTGATTTCGGCTACCCGTGCAGCGTCCACTACAGGCATATCTGCCATCTGGCTCTCTATCGTCTGCAACTGCGACGACAGTGCACTCAACTGCACCCGGGCGCCACTGCTCGCCCCCGCGCTTGGCGGGCTCGCAGCCCCTTTACCTGTCTTGGATGCACTGCCTGCGATCCCAAGGGCGAGACCCGATTTTGGAGAATTTTCAACTTTCATGATTGTTACCTCGGTCCACCACTGTATGTCTCCTATTACGGCAGTCCTGCCCGAAACTATAGGCCGGATTCGAACAAATTCGGAAAAATGTTCGAATGCCGGGCCTCTTCGCTTTTGCCATCATTTTTCACTGAACATCGACGATGAATCCAGGACGTGCAATGCCGTTGACGGTATTGCCTGTGAGGGTGCGAACTTGTGCTACCTGCCCCTCAGCGGCGTTTGTCAGTGCCCTGCCAGCAGCACTTACCTTGAATCCGGCGCCTTGCGCGCGCAGGGTGACCGACTGCCCCTGCCGAATAACCAGGGGGGCACGCAGCAAATCCTGCCGTAGCGGCTGTCCCGCTGCAACACCGACCGTGACGAGACGCCCGATGGCCTGGTCGGTGTCGGTGATAACGGCAGCTGGCAGTAGCCCGAGATCGGCTTCCTGCAGAGCCAGGTCTCCCGCTTCGATGGCCTTGCCCTGAGCCAGTGGATGTGCTGCGACCACCACTCCCGCCATCACTCTGACAGAGACCGGCACATAGATTGTCCAGGGGCTGTCTCCACTGCAGCGCACACCAACGCTGGTGTTGCCCCAGGCTCGCGCACCGGCCGCCATGAACGCTTCGGGTGCGGCGCAAGCCGGCAGATTCAGATTCCTGTCGATCGCTCCGATCGTAAAACCAACCCGACCCGGCAGCCCTATCGTCTGTTGATGCATCAACTGCTCAATCGCACCGACGATTTGCCCAAGCTGTGCCTTCTCGACAGCCGCATGGCATAAAGCTGCGCCACCACACAGCAGTGGCAGGACCAGTGCAAAGGTTCGGAAGGTCATCGGCATTCTCCAACGTCACAACGCAGTGCTTGAAACTGCGCGTGAACAAACTATATCCGGGTACGAAGTCCAACCAGGCCGGATAAGCAGTGCTTTTCCCGGGCTAATCCAGCCTAAGGCGTTCGCCAACAAGTGCTCTGACACGCGGGCATTGCATTTTTTCCGTTGTCGCGGGCGGCAAAAATTGCCGCTGCATGGCGGATAAAGCGATGAAGTGCATGGACTTTTCCTTGCTACTCCGGACGCTCCAAAAATCCACGACGCCTACCATGTGGTCAATGGAAACGCCCATCTCAGATCGAAAAAATTGCTGACACCTACGCCATGATTGATTCACTTGACAGACTGTTCCAGTTCCAGGCCAACGCTCTCAATGTGCGCGCCTATCGGCAACAACTGCTGGCATCAAACATTGCCAATGCAGATACCCCTGGTTACAAGGCACGGGACATCGATTTCGCGGCTGCACTGCGCAACGCGGAGGCTGGCAGCAGCGGCGCATCGTCCGCATTGCCACTGCGCGTGAGCAGCGACAGGCATCTCACCCGGCTGAGCACCGGCAGTGCGCCCGCCGAAGCACTTTATCGCAGCGGACAGCAAGCCAGTATCGACGGCAACACCGTCGACATGGACATCGAGCGCAACCGGTTTGCCGAGAACGCAGTGCATTACGACGCCAACCTGACGTTTCTCAGCGCCCAGATCAAGAAGATGACGGCTGCAATTCAAGGATGAATGAACCATGTCTTTGCTCAACGTATTTGAAATAGCCGGCTCTGCCATGACGGCGCAGTCACAGCGGCTTAATGTCGTCGCCAGCAATCTGGCCAATGCCGACAGCGTGACCAGTTCCAATGGACAGGTCTATCGCGCCAAGCACATCGTATTCAGCGAACAGGCACTTGGCGGCGCAAGCGGCAGCGGTGTGCAGGTCGCTGGCGTCACCGAAGACACGTCACCTGGCAGGCAGGTCTATGACCCGAAACACCCGCTCGCTGACGCGCGCGGCTATGTTGCCATGCCCAATGTCAGTACGGTGGAGGAAATGGTCAACATGATCAGCGCCGCGCGCTCATATCAAAACAACGTCGAGGTGCTCAACACCGCCAAGACGCTGATGCTCAAGACGCTCACCATTGGACAGTAGGCCCGGCAACCAGTCAGAAGGACATCAGCATGAGCACCATCACCGCAACCAACGCCGCATCGCAGAGCACCACCGCTGCAAGCAGCACTTCGACCATCAGCGACGGCCAGGACCGGTTCCTCAAGCTGCTGGTGACTCAGTTGAAGAATCAGGACCCGCTTAACCCCATGGACAATGCGCAGATCACCTCGCAGATGGCCCAGATCAGTACGGTAAGCGGCATTGACAAGCTCAACGCAACCATGCAGACCATGGCGGCCAGTTTCAATTCAGCCCAGTCCTGGCAGGCCACCTCGATGATCGGCCATAACGTGCTGGCGCCGGGTAACGTGATCCTTCTGCAGGGCAGTTCGGCCTTCGGTGGCGTCGAGTTGGACGCAGCAGCAGACGCTGTCACGGTATCCATTCGCGACGCCTCCGGGCAAGTGCTGCACAAAGTCAGTCTCGGCGCCCAGGCGGCCGGTCTGTTGAGCTTCCAGTGGGACGGCGCCACCGACAGTGGCAACAATGCCCAAGCTGGCAAATACAGCTTCGCAGTCGAGGCCACCGCGGGTGGCAAGGCCGTTGGCGCCACCGCACTGGCGGTCGGACAGGTCGGCAGCGTGACCACCGGCAAGAGCGGGGTCATGATCAATGTCAACGAGATCGGCGCCATAGCGCTCTCGGACGTCAGACAGGTTATGTAATGTCAGCAGGTATCAGTTTTCAAAAAGGAGAAACCAAATGAGTTTCCAGCAAGGCTTGAGCGGCTTGAGTGCTGCAGCAAAGAACCTCGATGTCATCGGCAACAACGTCGCCAATTCGACTACCGCCGGGTTCAAGCAGGCGTATGCGGTTTTCAGTGACATGTCGGCAGCCGCGGCCATGGGCGCTTCAGGGTCACAGATCGGTATCGGCACACAGGTCACGTCGGTGAACCAGCAGTTTTCCCAGGGTGCGATCACTGTCACCAACAATCCGCTGGATGTCGCCATCAGCGGACAGGGCTTCCTGCGAATGAACGACAACGGCGCGATCAGCTACACGCGCAATGGCAACTTCAATCTCGACAAGAATGGCTTTATCACTGGGCCTGGAGGGCAGAATCTCACCGGATACCAGGCCGTCAACGGCGCCATTGTGCCCAACGTTCTGGTCAATCTGCAGTTGAGCACGGCCGACCAGGCTCCGCGCCCGACATCGCTTACAAGCTTGGGGGCCAATCTTCCGGGCAGCGAGCCGGTTCTGCCAACAGCCGGACTGAAAATCGCGGACCCGAAGACCTACAACTGGTCGACCCCATCGACAGCTTACGACAGCTTGGGTGTGGCGCATACCCTGACGTTCTACTTCAACAAGACGGCAGCCAACACCTGGGACAGCAGCGTTTACATCGACGGTATTGCTCCGACATCCGGTGGCGTCACCACACTGAATTTCAGCCCCACCGGCGCTTACGTGGCTCCGGCCACGGCAGCCCCCCCAGTGGTCATGTCAAAGACGACCCTGACCACCGGTGCTGATGACCTCTCGGTGACGATGGACTACAGCGCCATGACGCAATATTCGTCGGCTTTTGGCGTGACTGCCTTGTCCCAGAATGGTTCGGCCTCGGGCACCCTCAGCAGCTACAGCATTGACCCCCAGGGGATTATTTTTGGCAAGTACACCAATGGCCAGAATCTGACGCTTGGCCAGATCGCGCTGTCCAACTTCACCAACACACAGGGCCTGCTGGCTACCGGCGATGGCATGTGGATCGAGACTGCGCTTTCCGGCCCGCCGCTGGTCGGCGTTCCAGGCACTGCCAGCCTGGGTTTGCTGCAATCATCGGCCAGGGAAGATTCGAACGTGGATCTGACGGCCGAACTGGTCAACATGATCACTGCGCAGCGTGTGTATCAGGCGAACGCACAGGCGATCAAGACCCAGGATCAGCTGATGCAAACCATGGTTAACCTGAAGTAAGGTGGAATCAGCATGGATCGCATGATTTATGTTGCCATGACGGGTGCGAAGCACACGCTCGAACAGCAGGCCGTCGTGGCGAACAATCTGGCCAATGTTTCAACCTCCGGCTACCGGGCCGCAGCGAGCGCGTTTCGCGCGGTTCCGGTTCAGGGCGAAGGCATGCCGACACGCGCCTTCGTGGTGGGTTCGACTCCCGGTGCCAATTTCTCGTCCGGCCCCTTGCAGGGCACCGGGCGCGAACTCGACATCGCATTGCAGGGTCCGGGCTGGATCGCGGTGCAGACGGCCAACGGCAAAGAGGCCTACACCCGCAACGGGAGTCTGCAGGTCGGCGCCAACGGCATGCTGCAGACTCGCGGTGGTCTGAATGTCCTGGGTGAAAGTGGCCCCATTTCGGTTCCTCCAGACTCCAGCATCAGCATTGCCAGAGAAGGCACGGTCTCGGTCGTGTCGAC
>CAZZLB010000148.1:0-2194 GCA_964654655.1 uncultured Rhodoferax sp.
GACCGGCTTGCCCGGCCGCGCAATCGCCGCACCCACTGCCTGCGCCATGCCGGCGCCCAGCATGCCGAACTTGAAGGTAGAGAGCACCGTGTTCGGCACTGTCACCTGGTGGTAGAACATGGCCCAGATGGTGGCGTTGCCGCCGTCAGCCACCAGCACCGAATCCGGCGGGAACAGCTCACCACAGACAGCACCAATGTGGGCCGGATGCATGGGTATGGCCATGTCGCCCAGCGCCTTGTCCCAGCCCGCACGCTCCTCTTTCATGACCCTGGCATAGCTGGCGATGCGCTCACGGTTGGCATCGAGCCGGATCTCAGCCTTGCGGCGCTCCAGTTCATCCCCCAGCAATTCAAGAAAGCGCTTCAGGTCTGCCACAACTGCCAGATCGACCGGCTTGTTCAGGCCTATCATGTCGGCATCCAGATCGACCTGTATCGTCGTCTGCTCCGACGGCTTGCGCCAGTAGGGCGGCTTGCCCCACCAGTCGGTCTCGCCCAGGCGCGAACCCAGAATCAGCACGGCGTCAGCTTCGTTGCGGACCCGGTGATTGAGTTTGACGTGCGGCATGGTGATGGCCAGCGGTGAGGTCTCGGTCAGCACGCCGCGTGCCGCCCAGCTGGTGGTGACGGGCGCGTTCAGCAGGTCGGCGACGCGGCGCAGCGCGTCAAAGGCGAGCGCGTGAATGACACCGCTGCCAGCGTGAATCATGGGCGCACTGGCGCTGATGAGCAATTGCGCGGCGCGTGCGACCTGTTCGGCCGAGGGTGTGATCGGATCGGTGCTGCGGTACTGGCCTGGTGACCAGAAGCCTACATCGGCTTTCACCTTGGTGTTCATGATGTTCTCGGGCACATCCAGATGCACCACGCCGGGCCGGCCCTCGTAACTCTTGCGCAGCGCCTTGCGCAGCAGTTCCGGCACGCGGGCGAAAGAGGACGCCGCAGCGCTCCATTTGCCTATCTTGCCGATGACGCCGCTCTGGTCGAAGCACTGGTAGCTGCCGCCACGGTCCGGGTACATGATGCTGGGCCGGCGCGCGCTGGTAATGGCCAGCACCCGGTTGCCGTCTGCCTGCTCCACGATGAGCCCGGGTATCAGGTTGGCGACACCGGGTCCGTTGCTGGCCATGCAGACACCGAGTTTGCCGGTCAGGCGCGCATAGGCGCCTGCCATGTGGGCGGCCGAGGTCTCGTGGCGGGGAGTGACGATCTCGATGCCGATGCGGTGCAGGGCCTCGTAAAAGCCAAAATAGGTGCCGTCGACAATGCCGAAGACTTTTTCGACACCTTCCTGCTGCAACATGCGCGCAATGACTTCGCCGCCGCTGATCTCTGCCATTTTGTCTGCTCCTCGTGTTATTGCGGTTCATTATGCTATTTCGGCACAATGCTGCCTATGAGTACTTCTTCTGCCCCCCAAATCGCCGGCCACCTGCTGGTTCAGTGCCTGATAGCGCAAGGCGTGACGCATGCCTTTGGCGTGCCCGGTGAAAGTTACCTGGCTGTGCTCGACGGCTTTCACCGCTACCGCGACCAGATCCGCTTCATCATCAACCGGCAGGAGGGCGGTGCGGCCTTCATGGCCGAGGCCCAGGGCCGCTTGACCGGGCGCCCGGGTGTCTGTTTTGTGACGCGCGGACCCGGTGCCACCAACGCATCAATCGGCGTGCACACGGCGTTCCAGGATTCGACGCCCATGGTGCTGTTTGTAGGCGACGTGGCCAGCGACATGCGGGACCGCGAGGCCTTTCAGGAAGTGGACTTTCTTAGTTTCTTCGGCCCCAGCACCAAGGGCTTTGCCAAGCGTGTGGAGCGCATAGACGACGCACGGCGCATCCCCGAGTACGTGGCGCGCGCTTTTGCCACGGCCATGAACGGCCGCCCCGGACCGGTGGTGCTGGTGCTGCCTGAAGACATGCTGGTACAAACCGTGGCGCCCGACGCGATCACCGGACAACTGCCACAGGCGCTGGCCCGCGTAGAAGCTGTTCAAGCCTGGAGTGACCCCGCTGCGCTGCAGGCATTGCGCGGGCTGTTGTTGCAAGCGCAGCGGCCGTTCGTGATCGCTGGTGGCGGTGGCTGGACCGTAGAAGCCGCACAGGCTTTGCAACGCTTTGCCGAGAACTGGAAGCTGCCGGTGGGCAATGCGTTCCGCTTTCAGGACACCTTTGACAACCACCATGCGCTGTATG
>CAZZLB010000148.1:2294-7004 GCA_964654655.1 uncultured Rhodoferax sp.
GTGGGCAATGCGTTCCGCTTTCAGGACACCTTTGACAACCACCATGCGCTGTATGCCGGTGACGTGGGCATTGGCATCAACCCCAGGCTGGCTGCGCGCATCAAGGACAGCGACCTGATCCTGGCCATTGGCCCGCGCCTTGGTGAGATGACCACCGGAGGCTACACGCTGTTGGAGGCACCCCGACCGAAGCAGAAGCTCGTTCATATTCATTCCAGTGCCGAAGAGCTGAACCGTGTTTACCAGGCCGATCTGGCCATCAACGCCGGCATGAGTGCCGCGGCGCACTCACTGGAGGCGCTGATTGCGCCGGCAACGCTGCCATGGCAGGCCTGGGCAGAGGGATGTCACGCGGACTACCTGGCCAACATGACACCGCAGGCTCTGCCCGGCACCATTGACATGCCAGCCATCGTGGCGACCCTGCAGCAGCATTTACCTGCAGATGCGGTGCTGACCAATGGCGCGGGCAACTTTGCCAGTTGGGTGCATCGCTTTTACAAGCACTACGGTCTGGCGCGTGGTTGCAAGACGCAGCTGGCGCCGACCAATGGCGCCATGGGTTACGGCGTGCCGGCAGGCATTGGCGCTGCCATCTGCACAGGGCGTCTCGTGTTCACCATCGCGGGAGATGGCGACTTCTTGATGAACGGGCAGGAATTGGCTACTGCCGTCCAGTACGGTGCCAAGACCATCATTGTGTTGCTCAACAACGGCATGTTCGGCACCATCCGCATGCACCAGGAGCGCGAGTTTCCGGAGCGCGTGAGCGGTTCGCAGCTCAGCAATCCCGACTTTGCGGCGCTGGCGCGCGCCTACGGTTACGCCGGTGTGCGCATTACGCGCACCGAGGAATTTGAAGCTGAACTGCTGGCGGCACTGGCGCGTCCCCAGGGCACACTGATTGAAGTGATGCTGGAGCCCGAGGTCATTACGACGCGCGGTACCTTGTCTGCCATCACGCAGGCAGCATTGGCCAGGCAGAAGTGACTGTGCCTATTCTGCGGATTGTCGATTCCATTACCGAGCTGCGTGCGCAGGACGCGGGCTGCCTGGCGGTGAGCGGCTCGCACGGCGGCATCAGTTCGGCGCGCTATGCGCTGGCGGCCCGCCCGCTTTTGAGCGTTTTCAATGACGCAGGCGTTGGCAAGGATGAAGCCGGATTGGCAGCCTTGCCTTTCTTGCAGTCGCACGGTTTGGCTGCCTGCACTGTGGCGCACGACAGTGCGCGCATTGGCGAAGCGCAGAGTACCCTGGACGAGGGCGTCGTCAGCCACGTCAATGCGTTGGCGCAGGCGCTGGGCGCGTCGGACGGAGAGCACTGCAGGGTCCTCATAGGAAGATTGAAGGGCCGTTAGCCGGTCATCGAAGCTGCGTTAGACTGACCGGCGACATCCCTCATAGGAGAGAAACATGCCAGCAAGAATCAACAGCATCCAGTTGCCCAGCATGACGCCGGGTTCGCAAAAGAGAATCCAGTGGTTGCGCTTTGGCAAGGCCGGCGCGCGCCCCAAGGTCTACCTGCAAGCAGCCATTCACGCCAACGAGATGCCTGGCACCATGGCCTTGCATCACCTGATGCCGCAGTTGCTCAAAGCCGAGAGCCAGGGCTTGATTCAGGGTGAAATCATCGTCGTGCCTACGGTCAACCCGATTGGTCAGGCACAACTGGTGGGCAACGCGCATGCGGGTCGCTACAACCTGCTGAGTTACGAAAATTTCAACCGCAACTGGTTAAGTCTCAGCGATGCCGTGGCCGAGCGCGTCGGAAGCCGCCTCGGCGAGGACGCACAAAGCAATGTCAAACGCATTCGAAAGGCGGCATGCGAGGTGCTGGCCGAGATGAAGCCGGTCAATGAATTGCAGACGCTGCGTGTCGAAATCATGAAGCTGAGCGTTGACGCCGACTATGTGCTGGATTTGCACTGCGACATTCATGCCGTTCTGCACCTGTTCACCTCGGCCTGCGACTGGCCTGATGGCGCCATCGCGGAACTGGCTGCCGATCTGGGCGCCAAAGCCAGCCTGTGCAACGAGCCTTATGCCACCAGCCTGACTTTTTCCGGCGTGCATGCATCGTTGTGGGGTCGCTTGCGCGACCGTTTTGCGCAGGCTGCTGTACCGCAAGCCTGCATGGCGGTGACGGTCGAGATGCGCAGCCAGTTCGATGTCAGTGACGCGCTGGGTCGCAGCGATGCCAACAATCTATACCGCTGGCTGGTACGACGCGGCGTGGTCAAGGGCCGTGCGCAGCCGCTACCTCGCCTGCTGTCTCCCGCCATGCCGATGAGCGGCATGGACGTGGGTTACAGCAAGGGAACAGGTTTTCTGGTTTTTCATGTGAAACCCGGCACCCTGGTCAGGAAAGGGCAGGCCATCTGTGACGTGATCGACCCCGCCAACCCGCACGGTCCGCAGGCACGCACGACTTACAAGAGTCAAACCAAGGGGGTGCTGTTTTCTTGTCGGCTCGACGGCTACCTGTCCTGGCCGGGCCAGGTGATGTACCGCATCGCCGGCGCGCAGCCCCTGCCGCACCGGCTTGGCATGTCAGGGCTGGATGACTGACTGACGCTGGACTTCAGTCGTCCAGGTCCACCGCATCCACGTCCGAGCCCGGTGGCAGAGCCGCCATGGCGTTCTTGACCAGACGAACGTGCTCGGTCTCTTCGTCGCGCAGTTCGGTGAACAGTTCGCGTACGCCAGCGTCCTTCACGTATTTGATGGCTTCGTCGTAGAAGTTGTAAGCCTTTTCTTCTGAAGAAAGCGCCAGTTGCAAGGCCTTGAACGCTGACATATTCCAGCGTGGCGCGCCAAACTCGGGAGCCTCGACGTCGAAGATGGCGGACTTGCTGACGCGTACCGCTTTCTCACCGAACAACTGCTTTCTGCGCTCGGCGAGTTGCTGCCCGTGTTTTTCTTCATTGACGGCCATCGACTCAAAAATGGACGCGGCGTCAACCCCATCGCGCCGGCCGATTTGCTCAGCGAAGAAGTTGTAGCGATCCCGGGCTTCGCATTCGATCAGAACGGCGAGATCAAGGGCATCCATGAGATCGAGTGTGGCGAAGTTGATTTTGACGGACATGGGGTCTCCTGTAGTTCACGACTAAATGCGCACTTTACCAATGGATTCGGGGGGTCCATCTGATATGGATCAGGAGGAGCCGGAAAATTGGTCCGGCCCCTGATCTGTCAGCGACGGTCTATTCCTTGATGTCGACGCCATAAAAGCTGTGGCGACCGAAGGGGCTGAGCTTGTAGTCGATGACTTCCTTGCGGATCGGGCCCAACTGCACAGCGTGCGCAATGGTGAACCAGGGTGCCTGCTCCTTGAACACCACTTGAGCCTGGCCGTAGAGTTTGCCGCGCTCGACCGGGTCGCTGATGACCTTGGCTTTCTGCACCAGGTCTTCAAAGGGCTTGTAGCACCACTTGGCCACATTGCCGCCACCCGTCTTGGCCGCGTCGCAGCCGAGCAGGGTGTGCAGGAAGTTGTCGGGGTCGCCGTTGTCGCCGGTCCAGCCCAGCATGCCCATCTGGTGCTCGCCGTTTTGCATGCGCTTGCGGTACTCGCCCCATTCAAAGCTCTTGATTTCGGCCTTGACACCAATCTTGGCCAGGTCCGCCTGCATCAGTTCGGCGATGCGCTTGGCGTTGGGGTTGTAGGGCCGCTGCACCGGCATCGCCCAGATGTCGGTGCTGAAACCACCCGCCAAACCGGCAGCGGCCAGCAGCTTCTTGGCGCCTTCCGGGTCGAACGCGTCGTCCTTGATGGCGTTGTTGTAAGACCACTGCGTTGGCGGAATCGGGTTCTTGGCCGCCACGCCGGTGCTCAGGTAGACAGCATCGACAATGGCCTGCTTGTTGATGGCCATATTGACGGCTTTGCGCACGCGCACGTCGTCAAACGGCTTCTTGGTGGTGTTGTAGGCGAGGTAGCCGACGTTCAGGCCAGCCTGTTCCAGCACCTGGATCTTGGGGTCTTTGCGGATGGCGTCGAGGTCGGCTGGATTCGGATACGGCATCACGTGGCACTCGCCTTTTTGCAGCTTGGCCCAGCGCACCGATGCGTCCGGCGTGATGGAAAACACCAGATCGTCGATCTTGGCCTTGCCGGCGTAGTAGTCGGGGAAAGCCTTGTAGCGGATGATGGCGTCCTTCTGGTACTGCACCAGCATGTAGGGGCCAGTGCCTATGGGCTCCTGGTCGACCTTCTCGGGTGTGCCGGCTTTCAGCATGGCATCGGCGTATTCCTTGGACTGGACACCGGCAAATTCCATGGCCCAACCCGACAGGAAGGGAGCCTCTGGTTTGTTCAGGGTCATCTTCAGCGTGTAGTCATTCACTTTCTCGACCGACTTGAGCAACTTGTCCATTCCCATGTCGCCGAAGTAGGTGTGATTCGAACTGGTGACCTTGAAGTAGGGATTGCTTTCCTTCCACTGGCGCTCAATGGCAAAGATCAGGTCGTCGGCGTTCATGTCGCGGGTCGGCTTGAAGTTCTTGTTGCTGTGCCACTTCACGCCTTTGCGCAGGAAGAAGGTGTATTCCTTGCCGTCGGGCGAGACGGTCCAGCGCTCGGCCAGACCCGGTACCACGGCGGTGCCGCCGCGCTCGAAGTCGACCAGGCGGCTGTAGATCTGGCTGTTGGCGTCGAACGAGGTGCCGGTCGTGTTGATGCCAGGGTAGAAGTTCTCAGGGCTGCCT
>CAZZLB010000149.1:0-6991 GCA_964654655.1 uncultured Rhodoferax sp.
AGAACACGGACACGGAGCAGGCAGACCGCGTGTTCGACGCCCTGATGCAGACGGTTCCTGACAAGTGGATGGCACCGCAGGCTAGCGTCGATGTCGAGTCCACGGCAGACGGCGCGGTGGGTGCCTTCTACGACGCTTGCATGAAGGCGCAGGCAGGACTGGACGACTGGACGTTCGTGTTCGTTCCGTGGTTCGACAGCGAGAAGTATTGCGTCCCCGGCGAGTTCCCGAAAGAGGACCGTCTGCTTGGGGAACTGCGACGTGGCAGCGAGACGGCCGCGGAAGAACTCGGCATGGACAAGGACGAGGTTGACCTGGCGCTTAACTACCGCGAGTTGACCTGGGGGCAAATCAAGTGGCGGCGTGAGGATGGCATCCCGAAGCGCTGCAAGGGCAGGAAGCACGTCTTCCAGCGGGAGTACCCGTCGAATGCTACCGAGGCGTTCCAGAGTACCGGCTTTGCCGTATTCGACAGCACGGCGCTGGAATGGCTACAGGCGAACACTGTTGCTGACGGCGTGCCGTTCGTGATTGTTCCGGAGAGCGATACGTCGTACCGGCTTGAAGCGCACTCCGGGTACGACCCGAACTTCGTGGTGTGGGCACCGCCGCAGAAGGGGATGAACTACGTCATCGGCTGCGACGTGTCCTTCGGCATCGCCTCGATGTTCGATGAGACGACGGTTGTCAGCAAGCGCGACCGCAGCGTGGCGAGCGTGTTCTGTCGGGAGACGGGCGAGGAGGTTGCAATCTGGCGCGGCGTCCCGTTGCCGGAAGAGTTCGGAGACACTGTGGACGCTATCGGCCGGCTCTACAACAACGCCATCGTCAACGTCGAGCGGAACAGTCCCGGGTACAGCACCATCGTCCGCTTGCAGCAGTTGCGGTATCCTGCGCTCTACATGTTCATCCCCGAGGATATGGCTTACGGCGCGCACCCGGTCATCGGTACGCCCATTACGGCAGGGACGCGGGGACGCATTCTGGACGTGCTACGGCTGATGATCAAGCAGCACCACATGAAGATCCGCGACCTGACTACGGTCATGGAGATGAAGGCGATGCAAGCGGTTGGCGGGCGCATCACGACCATCCGCAGCGGTCACGATGACCATGTGTTCAGCAAGGCGCACGCGGCTATGGTACTCTACGACCGCAGTCCGACGCTGGCTACCGAAGGCGACAACTGGACGGACGCTGGCATGATGCGCCCCCCGGAGGGTTGCAGCGTGGCGTTCGACTTGAAGGGCCGGCTGCGCGTGGCACCGGATGGCAACGGCGGGGTCTACGACAAGATTCTGCATCCGTGGAGGAACTGATGAAATGGCCTTGGGATAAAGAGGTTGCTGAAATTTGTGACTGCGCGTGTGGTGCTAAAGGAACCCCTAGGTTGCGCGGTAGAGACCCGAACACCGGAGATTCAATTTGGATGTCAACCTGCAATGTTTGCGAGGAAGCAATCGGTTTACGAAACAAAATGGAGTTGTTGGAAGAACAACGCAGGGTGCGCGCGAATCGAGACGCTATTTTTGAAAAGGCGAGAACCTTTGATTTCAATGAGGACAAATGATGGAATGGCTGCTGGTCTGTCTGACGCTGGCGGTACTCGCGCTTGCCGGCGGTGTTCTTGCATTCGTCCTGCTGCTGCGGACGGTCGTTGAAGACGGGCAGAAGATGCGGGACGCGATGCAGGCGACGCTTCGGGACTTCGTTGTCGAGGAACCGAAGGAGTTCAAGGAAGTTAACCCGGATCCGAACCTCGGCTGGCACGACTAGGAGGAAACATGGACCCGATTCTAAAGGCGTTCAACGACTACATGACTGCTATCGAGAATCACAACAAGGCAGTTGAGCGTCAGGCTTCAGTCTATAAGCAGTATCACGATGCAAACAACGCGGTAGATCAGGCAGCAAAAGATGAGAAGGCTGCTGAAACGCGGCTACTTCCGATGCTCGAACCTAACCGAGGATACCGTACACCGGATGGACATGTCTTCGGTTTACCGAATGGAGAACTGCGTTTGCGCGTGCAGTTGCCCGAAGTTGTTCTGTCCGCAGACTAGTCGGCTGGCACGACATGGGGGAAGGCAATGGTTGAAAGATGGGTCTACGAGATGGCGCGTGAAGAGTACGAGCAGGAAATATACGGCGCTGGTGGACCGGTTGATATCTACGTCAACACAGTACATGAAGTAGCAGTGAGTGCCAGAAGTGAAGAACTGCGTGCATGGTTGAATCAGTGGCGCGCAGAGGTCGGACTTCCCGCGATTGAGATGTGGAAACCGTCTGCATCTCAGAAGGCATCGCATGATACTTGGGTGTTCATGTCCAAGCAACCGAAGCCTGTTCCTGCTATCTATTCTCGTCCTTCGGCTTGGCGTCGGTTCTGGAACTTCATCCGCTGGTAGTACTCTGTCATTTTCGACACACCCACTCTGTCACTATTGACACGGTTCCCGCTTTCCCGTATCCCTACCCGTAGGACGCCCGGGGTACGCCATGGGTTCCGACCTCCAGACACTGCCAACGCTTGAGAAGACGCCGACGCTCCCGGGCATCGGGCAGAACAAGACGGACATGGGGCAGTACAAGGAGCCGGGGTACTACGGCTCTATCCGCAAGGGGATGCAGTACAGCGGGTCCGGTCTGATTGGCAACCTCGTTGACTTCCTACTGGGCGTGACGACGGCGGCGAAGTCTCAGGCGAAGCGCAAGGAAGTGGAAGCGAACTCTCTGCCGACCATCGGCGTTGCGCAGCAGGGTTTGCCGTTCCTTGGGAGGAAGTGATGGCTTACGACCAGGCTGGTTCCTCCGCAGGAATGAACAGCGCCCCGCAAGGCGGCGGTGCCGGTAGCACGGCTGGTACGGTCAGCAGCGTGACCTCTAGCATCGGGGACCTGGCTAACATCATCCTCGGTCTGTACGACCGGTTCAAGAAGAAGCCCGCAGAGCAGCAGGGACCGCAGCAGTTGCAGCAGTCGCAGATGAACCTTCCTACCCTGTCGAGGATGTAGGGATGGCTGACCAGTACCGCTACTACACCAACCCCGTCCTCAAGGGGTTGAAGGGCATGAGTAGCGGGCGTGACCCTTGGCAAATGCTGGCTGGCGCTATCACCGGCATCGCTAGCGGTCTGATGGATAACATGACGATGAGCAATCAAGAGCGTATCGCGCGTGCCCGGAAACGGGCAACCGAAACGCTCCCAACCATGGCCGGCGGCATGGAGCAGAACGCCGTGATGCCCAAGTTGTCGGAGATGAACTATGGCTGACGCTGAGAAGGTTCCCTACGTCAACCCGTATCAGGACCTCGCGGACAAGGCTCACGCCAACATGGTCGCAGAGCAGAACGCCTACGCGCAGCAGAAGGCACGGGAAGCGCAGACTGCCGCCTACGGTCAGGCTGCCAACTCCCGTAGTGCTTGGCAGGCGCTGGCTCAGGCGATGATGCAGAAGCGCAAGCAGCAGGCGCTGCCGCAGTCGCTGTTGCAGCAGATTCCGAACCTCGGCGGTGGAGGCTTCGGTGGCTGACAGCATCCTCGACAAGTTCCGCGGGTTGTCCATGGTGCAGGACGCACCCGAGACGAACCCGGCTGACCTGTTTGCGAAGGCCGATGCGGTGTACGTCCGCAAGAGCCGGATGCAGTTGGACTGGCGCAAGAACATGGCGTTCGCCGCTGGGCAGCAGTGGCTTGGCTTGCAGAGCGAGGGCACGACCGCGGCGACGTGGACGACCATCCCACAGGCTTCTTGGCGCACGACTCAGGCGACGGTCAACTTCTACCAGTCGTTCCTGAAGATCATGATCTCGATGCTGACCCGCAATCAGCCGGTGCCTTACGCGGAACCTCCGGGCGACAACCCCGGCGACGTTGAAGCAGCCCGCATTTCGACGGCGCTGCTGCGGTACATTTGGGACCACATCCAGGTCCAGGACGCTACTGAGCGCGTCGTCCAGTGGGGCGGTCTTGCTGGAAACGGGTTCTTCAAGGTCTATTGGGACCACAGCGCGGGCGACAAGACCTACCAGAAGCCTACGGGCAACATGGTTCCTACCGGCGAAGTTGACGAGATGGGTCAGCCGGTGATGGAAGAAGAGTACGAGGAAGCGAAGTACGGGCTTCCCGTGGTCGAGGTCATTCCGCCGTTCTGCGTTGGGTGGAACGACACGGTGACGCTGGACAAGTCGCCGTGGTGCTACCACCAGGGCGTGTACACAACGGACGAAGTGTACAACCTGTACGGCGTGGAAGTAGAAGCGAACGCCAACCCGGAGGACATCCAGGCTGGCGGCGTTGTCCGGTACGACACGACGGTCAAGGGAAGCACGAAGCCGCTGGGCGTCGAGGTTCTGGATTGGTACGAGCGTCCCTGCCGGAAGTACCCGGAAGGCAGGCACGTCGTCTGCACGCGCAAGCAGGTCCTGTTGGACGACCCGTGGCCGAACGACGCAGTTTGGCCGCTGTATCACTTCGGGCTGGACACGGTTGCCGGTTCCCCATGGTGCCGCACGCCGTTTAGCGATGCGACTGCCATCAACGCCGAAATCAACCGCATGGTTTCGGACGTTATGGACAACACGACCAAGCGCACGCACAAGTCGTGGATGGCTGCGAAGGGGCAGATGCAGGGCCCGCTGAACGTCGGACCTGGCAAGCAGTACACATGGGACCCGCAGGCTGCTCCGGGCGCTCCGGTTCCGCAGCAGATCAGCGTGGACTCGCTTGAGCCTTGGGTGCTGAACTTCATCGACGCCTGCATTGGCTACATGGAGCGGGTCATCGGCATCAGCGGCGTCATGCAGGGGCAGGCGCAGTTCTCGCGGCAGTCCGGCCGGCAGTCCGCGCAGTTCATCGAGCAGACGACGAACAGTTGGGCGAACTGCGCAATCCGGCTTGGGCGCACGCTAGAGAACGTCGGCGTTGCGCTGCTTGAACTGTGGCGGCGGTATGGTCCCCCGGATACCACGGTAAAGATTGTGGGCAACGACGGCATGGAAGCCTACGCTGTCGCCACGCAGGACTCTTTCGCGTATGGCTGCCTCAAGGTCCGCATGGACGACGTGATGGCAACGAGCCGCTACGCGAAGATGGAGATGTTCGAGCGGTGGCTTCAGTACCAGGCGTTGGATCCGAAGTTGTTCATGCAGAAGGCGCGCGAACTGTTCCCTGAGATTGGCGACTTGGACAGCAGCCGCCTTGACCGGGCGTGGGCGCGTCGGAACATCGACCTGATGAAGAACGGCGAGCAGCCGCCTGAGCCGCGTCCCCCGATGGACTTCGGCGTCCACTTCGAGGAGACGGCGGAATACATGAAGACTGCGGAATACTTCACGTTGCCGCCGCAGTCGCAGGAGATTCTCCGTTCGTACCTCGACGCCCTGCACGTTTTCGTCGCGCCCCCCGAGGCTGCTGGCGGCGTGCCGGGTCCTGAGTCATCTTCGGGGGGCGGTATCCCTGGACCGACCTCATCGCCCCCTGGTCCTGTTGGTGTTCCCCCGGAGATGGCAGGTAGCACGAATCCCCCGGGTGTTGACCTTGGGGAAGAGGCTACGCTAGGGGCGATGACCGGAGGAATCTAGCGTGGACGAGTTCAACACGAATCCCGGAGTCGTGCCCGGTGGCGGTTCCGCTGAAACCCAGACCATGCCCGACAGCGGGGGCAACACCAACCAGGGCGAACCTTGGTACGCCGCCGAGGAAGCCCAGGACTTGCGGGGGCCGTGGAACAACAACCCCCGCTTCCGGGATGTCATCTACCCGGGGTACAAGTGGGCGAAGGAGAACAAGGCAGCCTTCGAGCAGACGCGGCAGGAGTACCAGCGTGCGCAGGAGGAACTTCGGCAGTACCGCGAGGGACGGCATGAGTCGTACACGCAGCGGGAGACTGAGGTTGAAACCCGTACCGTGACGGCGCGGGACCAACTGTGGACGCAGGCTGCCGAGGCGCTTGGCGTCAAGGATCTGTTCAAGGAGTACTTCGAAGCGAAGCGGCGCGGCAACGCTCCGCAGGCGCGCACGTCCGATAACGAAGATGCTCCGTGGAAGTCCGAGACTGCCAAGTTGCAGGAGCGTCTGGACGCCTACGAGATGGAGCGCAAGCAGCAGCAGATGACCGCCGAACTGAACAGCGGTTTCGAGGCGGCCATCAAGGGCATGACGCTGACTCCAGAGGCGCGGAAGTACCTCGAAGACTGGACCGTTCACTTCGCCGGCAAGGACATCGACACGGAGCGCCGCCAGTTGCGGCAGCCGGTCGGTGCCTATGTCAAGATGGCACTGGAGCATATCAAGGCGACGACGCAGCACTTCGGCGGTGGGAACCGTCCCGCTGCTACGCCGCCCAAGCCTGGCCCGCGTGGTGGAGCGCCGGGTGGCGACCCCATCGCCAATGCGCGGGCGCAGCAGATGGCGCTGATTCAGCAGTACGTCCGGGACAACCCCGGCGGAGGTTAAACGATGTACACCTATTCGCTGGTCAACAACCTGCTCAAGATCGTCTACGCGACGGGCGAGATGAAGTCCCTGATCGCGCAGAACTTCAAGCTGAAGGAACTGGTTGGGACGTTCCCCGAGGCGCCCACGGGCGGCAAGTACTGGGAGTTCCCGATCAACACGCAGTGGCCGTCCAGCGTCGGCGCCATGGCGTTCAACGGCACCGTCCGCACTCCCGACCAGGGTTCGTGGGAGACGGGTCGCGTGTACGTCCGTCAGACCCACGGCACCGTGTCCTTCGAGTTCGCCGGCATGGCGCTCTCCGAGGGCAAGGAGAAGGCGTTCCAGTCCTTCTTCGACGCCGGCAAGGAGCAGCTGGCGCTGGCTCTGAAGGACCATGAGATCAAGCAGTGGCTGGGCGGCTACAACGGCACGCTGGCGCTGGTGAACGGGTCCTACGGTCCTGCCAAGGCGGCGGTTCCGGTCGAGGGCATGCTGGGGTACAAGCTGGGCAACGGCACCTACATCGCCGCTGGCGCTGAGGTCTTCCGTCCC
>CAZZLB010000150.1:0-2758 GCA_964654655.1 uncultured Rhodoferax sp.
TGCTGATGACACGGCGCTCCATGACGGCCAGTTTTGCACCGGGCGCCTACGTCTTCCCTGGCGGTGGCGTTGACGCGCTGGACGCGGCCAGCCATGCGCAGGCCAGGCGCCGTGCGACACAGAGCGAACTGCATCTGACGCAGGCGATTGCCGCCATCCGGGAGAGCTTTGAGGAACTGGGTGTACTGCTGGCGCGCCACCACGATGGCACGCCGGCAGACCACGGCGACATCGCATCACTGGACCGCTCCAAACCTTTGGCTGTGCAGTGCCAGCGTCGAGGCCTGTTGCTGGCTGCAGACGAGGTGTTTGTGCTGGCCCACTGGACTACCGACCGCGATCTGCTGCGCCGCTTTGATGTGCCGTTTCTGGTGGCACGCATGCCCGAGGGACAAACGCCGGTGGCCGACGAAGCCGAGCAGTTCGAGCCGCTCTGGGTGCGCCCGGCGGACGCCTTGAGGCGGCACCGCGAGGGCCAGTTCTTCATCATCTTCCCGACCATACGCACGCTGGACCGATTGCTCGCCTACAAGTCAGTGGACGCCGTCCTGCAGGCCTGCGCCGCGACCGAACAGCCGCTTTGGACCAGTTGTCCACGCGCCGGCCTGCTCGGCGGTCATGAGGCACGCTACATGGAGCAGGACCTGCCCTACGGCGAACTGGCACTGGTCTGCCCGGATGGACAGATCGCACACGCACTGGACTGGCAAAGCGAAGCCCCGGTCGCCTTGTTGAAGAACGTGCTGCGGCTGACGGCACCCAACCCCGGCCCCATGACCGGACCCGGCACCAACAGCTATCTGGTGGGTGACCCGAACACCGGCTATATCGCCATTGACCCGGGACCGGCCGAGACCGAACACCTCGAAAGACTGTGGCGCGCCGCCGGTGGCGACATCCGCATGATTGTCTGCACCCATTCGCACCCGGACCACTCGCCCGGTGCGGCGCCGCTGCAAGCCATGTGCACGCTGCGGCCACCGATTCTGGGCCTGCCGTCGCAGCCCAGCGCACGCCAGCACAGCCAGTTCACACCCGGGCGCGCCCTGGCGCATCAGGAACTGCTGAAGCTCTCGGGGCAGACCCAGGATGGCGATGTGACGCACACGCTGCAGGTGCTGCACACGCCGGGGCATGCAGCCAACCATTTGTGCCTGCTGTTGCTGGAGGACCGCCTGCTGTTCAGCGGCGACCACATCCTGTGCGGCAGCACGACCGTGATCGACCCGCCGGACGGTGACATGACGCTGTATCTGGACTCACTTGACCTGCTGAGCGCCGCGTGCGCACAGTACGGCATCGAATTCATCCTGCCGGCGCATGGTTACGTCATGGGCGGCTACGACGGCGAAGCCGCCAGCGCCATCGCGCGCCTGAAGGCGCACAGGCTGCAGCGGGAAGCCAAGATCATCGGCGTCATGCAAAAGCTGCCGCAAGGTTCGCTTGACGACTGGGTGGCCCAGGCCTATGACGATGTGCCGGAGCGCATGTGGCCGGTCGCGAAGCGATCACTGATGGCGCATGTGGCGCGGATCGAAGCCCATCCCTCCTGACCACTCAACTTCAAGCGTACAAATTCGCCAGCACACCGGCCAGGCCATCGTTGGCGTCCCAGCCGGTATACCGGTAGGCGATGTTGCCTTGCGGGTCGATCAGGAAGATCATCGGCGTGCCCGAGCAGGAGTAGTAGCTGCAATTCAGGTACTCGCGACTGTAATACTGGGTCGCGTTGTCCGCATCACCAATCAAAGGGTAATTGACGCCATAGGTCTGCGCCCAGGCGTTGAGGTCGGCTGGCGTGGCAACACGCTGTACCCACATGTCCGGAGCGTCCAGCACCCACAGCACTTCCAATCCGCGCGGGTGGTACTGGCTGTAAAGCGTCGACAGGATGGGAGCAAAGTTGCGCGAGCCCGGGCAAGCAGGGGCGCCGAATGTGACCAGCGTCCATTTGCCGCGCAGCGCGCTCAGGCGGTGCAACTGACCGGTCGCGTCCAGCCCCTTGAATTCTGGCGCCGGATCGCCCGGCATGATGGCAATGTAGGCAAACAGCGTGTTGTCGAAGCCTGGCGTCAGATTCAGGTCGAAAGTTCCCGAATCCGGAATCCGTTTGCCGTTGAGTTGCAGCCAGAGCCTGGCGTTGTCGGGCACGGCCTTGAAGGCATAGGCCTGCCCATGGCGCACCTGGGCACCGCAGGTGATTCCGACGTCGATGCCCGGACCGATCCCCTTGACCCACTGGTCGACGAGCTCACCGCTTACTCCCCCCGAGGTGTGGATGCCGAGGTGATACGTACCGTCGCAGGACGGGAGCAGTGGGCCTCCGCATGACGGAGTGCTCACCGACGCGTTGTTGATCTGGGTACTCTGCAATGCGACGGGCGCTTGCTGACCGACTCCAGAATCGCCACCACCGCCGCAACCGAGCAGCAAGGCGGGAGAGACCCCCATGCCAAGCAGCATCGCCAGGGTCGATCTGCGCGTGTAGGGTGTTGGCGTGCAAGTTGCAAGACCCTGTTTGGTGTTTAAATGGATACTCATCTTCGCTCCCAATTACAAGTAATAGTTCAAGTCCATACCAATACGGTAGGGAACTCAGCTTACGCCGACGCGAGGAACTTGCGAATGTGTGGCATGTACCAAAATCCCGGGAAATTTGTACTACCCGAATTTCAACGATGGTTACCATCCATGCCATGACTGCATCCGTCACCCCCCCGCCTGATGCCCCACGTTCCGGCGAACGGCTGGCCAAGCG
>CAZZLB010000150.1:2858-6980 GCA_964654655.1 uncultured Rhodoferax sp.
GTGCGCCTGCTCAAGCGCCACTTTGCCGGCCTGAGCTCGCTGGTCGCACTGGAAACAGGGGCCAGCGGCCTGCTGGTGTTCAGCCAGGACTGGCGCGTGGTGCGCAAGCTGACGGAAGATGCCGACGTGATCGAACAGGAAGTCATTGTCGAAGTCGAAGGTCAGGTCAGCAGCGATGCGCTGGAGCGATTGAACCGCGGTATGAGTGCGGATGCCAGGCCCTTGCCGCGCGTCAGGGTCAGTGTCAACAGCGGCAACGAGGTTTCCAGCAAGCTGCGCTTTGCCGTCAAAGGCAGTCATCCCGGGCTGCTGGCCTATTTGTGCAAGCGCCTGGGACTCAAAATTCTCGGCATGAAGCGCCTGCGTGTGGGCCGCGTCGCCATGGGCCAAATGCCGGTCGGGCAATGGCGCTATTTGCAGAGCCACGAGCGCTTCTGAGGACCGGGGCAGGCGTGGCACCTGCGGCAAGCAAAAATATTCGATAATCGAAACAAGCTTTGATTTGGATCCACCTATGTTCTTGCGCTCTTTCAAATTGTTCGTTGCCGCCCTGACCGCCGCACTCCTGTCTGTGGCCTGTGGTAACGGCGAACCAGCACCTGCCCCTACCGGCTTGGTCGTCAGTGCAGGCGAATCCAGCGCGACCGTGTCCTGGGACATGACAGACGGCGTGGAATACTGGCTGTTTTTCGGGCCCACCAGCGTCGCACCGGCGACGACTTCATCGATGCAGGGCTGGTTTGGTCTGCCCGGCGGCAACGTGTTGCTCAAAGCAACTTCACCCTATGTCGTGACGGGGCTGCCCAATGGCTTGAGTTATTCGTTTTCCGTCAACGCGCGGACCAATGGTGGCCCTGGTGGACCTGGCAGCGCAGCCGTCACGGCGACACCCAGAATCGCCGGCGCCAATTGGCTAGCTGGCAACACTGTCCCAGCTACAACCGACTTGCGCGGCGTCGCCTTTGGCGCCACCGCAGCGACTGCCACAACGATCCCGGTCAACACTTTGGTCGCTGCGGGCATCGGCGGTGCCATTTATTCCAGCCTGGACGGCGCTACCTGGAGCGCTGTCAATTACGCCAACAGCAGGAACATCAATGCGGCTGCCTACTTTGGCACTTTCAAGCTGGTCGGTGATGGCGGTCTGGTGCTGATGAGCTCCGACGCGGCTACCTGGACTGTACAGACCAGCGGCACAACGCAAAACCTTTACGCCATTGCCAGCAATGGCCTGAACCTGAATGTTGCGGTAGGCGCCAACGGCACCATCATCAGCAGTGTGGATGGGGTCACATGGAACGCTGCCACCAGCACCGGAACCACCCGGGACCTGTACGCCGTGAGCTACGCTGCGTACGGCAATGGGCTGTGGTTGGCCGCCGGAGCCGGCGGCGCCATGGTGCAAAGCACGGATGGCCTGACATGGACCAGTGTCGCAAGCAACACACTGGCAGATTTGCGCGGTATTGCGTACGGCACGCAACTGTCAACATCGACGACGGGCGTGCTGACAGCGACGTCGCAATTCGTGGTAGTCGGGGCAACCGGCACGGTCCTGAACAGCACCGATGGGGCCACCTGGTCAGCCCAGACACTGGCCGGAGCTGGTAACCTCCATGCCGTTGGCTATGGCACGCAATACGTGGCTGTAGGTTCAGGCGGAAAGATCTTCATCAGCACCGATGTCACCAACTGGACGACCGCAATAAGCACCACGACTCAGGATCTTTACGCTGTGGCACGCGGTGCGCTGAGCTACTCGGTGGTCGGTGCCGGCGGCGCCAATCTGCTTTCAAAATAACTCGCCGAGTTGATCCCGGCCTCGCGCTTGCTGCGCAGGCGTGCACTCATCCATCCGAGCAGGTCCAGCCACATCTGGCGGATCTCCGCGTCGCGCGGCGTGCGCGTGGCGTTGGGCAGTTCGATCGTTACTACCGGCACGCCACTGTGCACGCCGCCGTAGTTGCCGAGCGAACCCGGATAGATCCCGACCTGATGCAGGTACAGGCTGCCAAGGCGCTTGGGTGGTACGACCGGCCCGTCGAAATCCAGCACACCGTAGGGTGCGTGAATGCTGACAATCAGATGCGGCTTGAAGTCCCTGATTTGCTCGTGCAGGAAGCGTGTCTCGGGCTCGGACAGCGGCTTGGCGCCAGGCCAGCGGCGCGGGTCCTTGCGTGTGCGCTTTTCCCAGTAAACCCTGGCTTCACGATCCCAGTTGGGCGTGGAAAAATTGCGGTTCAGATCGACACCATGACCGTTCACCCGCCGTGACGGGCGGCTGAGGAGGCCATCCGGATTGAGCACCGGCACAAAGCGCCAATGCACGGTCTGCGCGCCGGAAGGCGGCAACTGCCCTGCCAGCATGAGCCAATGAAATGCCACCGACGCCGAGGATGGCTCATCACCATGGATGGCACCCACCACCAGCACGCGCAGCATGGCCTGCTCCGGCTTGACGTCACGCATCCAGAGGGTTCGTCCCTGCACAGAACGGGCCGCCGTGGGCTGCAGCCTGGCGGACTCGCAGAGCTCGCGCTTCACGTTGGGCAAGCGTGCTGCAAAATCGACACAGGGTGCGGCTGCCTGGACACTTTGGACCGTCAGCAGCGAAGCCAGCAACAAGGGCTTGAGGCAAGGCACAGGCATGCCAGTGAGTTTACCTGCCGGGGAAAAGTGTGAAGCCCACCGATAAGCCGGATTCTGTGCAACCACCAGCCCTTGCGGGCCGGCAGAAGTGACTGCCATTACTCTGGGCCGCTGGTCACCCAACGGCTCGGTGCTACCTACCCGCACACTCCGGGGGCCCCGTCAACGTGTGCCTACTTGGTATTGCTGCGCGTAGAGATTGCCCGTTTCACCTTTGGGCTCGTGGCGCAACTTGCGTTGCGTCCGAGTCCAAAACTCGTCTCTGTTGCTCTGATCCTCACCTTATACCTGTGGCTTGCGCCGCTGGCTTTCAGTGGACAGCTGTTAGCTGCTACGCTGCCCTGTGCAGTCCGGACGTTCCTCCAGTGCGCCCTTTCGGGTGATGCACCAGCGGCAGTCTGGTGGGCTTCACACGGGCAATTATCCACTCCTGAGACAATGACGCCACCATGATCCGCCTGACCGAGCTGAAACTGCCGCTGGAGCACGCAGCCGACGCGCTGCCCGCACTGATAGCGCACACCTTGGGCATCCCCATCGCCGAACTCGGCTCGTTCACGGTTTTCAAGCGCAGCATCGATGCGCGCAAGGCCGATCTGGTTCAGGTTTACATCGTTGATCTGAGCCTGGAGGCGGCGCTGGAGGAAACTCTGCTGGGCAAGTTTGCGGCCCATCCCCACATCTTTGCGGCGCCGGATCTGGTTTACCACCCGGTTGCTCAGGCGCCCGTCGATTTCGGCCCGCGTCCGGTCGTCGTCGGCTTTGGCCCCTGCGGCATTTTTGCGGCACTGATGCTGGCGCAAATGGGCTTCAGGCCGATCGTGCTGGAGCGCGGCAAGACGGTGCGTGAACGCACCCAGGACACCTGGGGCCTGTGGCGCAAACGCGAGCTCAATCCGGAATCCAACGTGCAGTTTGGCGAGGGCGGCGCCGGCACGTTTTCCGATGGCAAGCTCTACAGCCAGATCAAGGACCCGCGCCATCTCGGGCGCAAGGTGATGAATGAGTTTGTCAAGGCCGGCGCGCCACCGGAGATTCTGGTGGACGCGCACCCGCACATCGGCACCTTCAAGCTCGTCAAGGTGGTGGAGAACCTGCGCCGGCAAATCATCGCCCTGGGTGGAGAAATCCGCTTTCAGCAACGCGTGAGTGATGTGCTGATCGAAGAAGGGCCGCAGGGTCGCCAATTGCGCGGCCTCACGGTCGTGAACCAGGCCAGCGGCGCGTCCTATGAATTGCGTGCCGATCATGTGGTGCTGGCGCTGGGGCACAGTTCGCGCGACACCTTTGCCATGCTGTACCAGCGCGGCGTGGCGATGCAAGCCAAACCCTTTTCCATAGGCTTTCGCATCGAGCATCCGCAAAGCGTGATCGACCGCGCACGCTGGGGTCGCCATGCCGGCAACCCCAAGCTGGGTGCGGCCGACTACAAGCTGGTGCACCACGCCAGCAACGGGCGCTCGGTGTACAGCT
>CAZZLB010000151.1:0-6974 GCA_964654655.1 uncultured Rhodoferax sp.
AGCTGTCATTTGAGTCGTGTAATCTTGTTCGGAAATGTCACACGTCATGCAACGCAAAATCTACCTCTCACACCTGATGACCATACCCGCTTGCATCCTTTGGGGTGTGCATGAACTGTTCGCCCTGCAACGCTCACGACTCCAAATTCGCACTCGCAGGTACTTGCCGCGTTTTCACTCCTGATAGATGGCACCGTCTTCACTGGCGCAGCCAGTTCCAGTCGTCAAGGTCAGCGGCCATCGACGCGGCTTTACGCAGTTCAAAATGCTCGCGCTGCTGCTGGAGCTGAGTCGCTCCAGTCTGGTTTTGTGGCTGAAGTTTCCCCGTCTTCAACCCGAACAGAAACTCAAGGAGATTCAACGCTGGGCCAATAATGTGCTGCGGATTCTGCAAGTGGAAGTTCTGATTGAAGGGGCACGGCCGGCACCGAGGGCCAGTCTGGTGGTTGCCAATCATGTGTCGTGGCTAGACATTCTGGTGTTGCAGTCTCAATTGCCCGGTGTCTTTGTGGCCAAGGCCGAAGTGCGACGCTGGCCCGTAATAGGAACCATGGCGCAGCGCTGCTCGACCATTTTTGTGGAACGTCGCTCACGTTCGTCAGCCCGAGACATGGTGGAGGGCGCATTAAAGGCGTTTGATCAAGGCTATGCAGTGATCGCCTTTCCTGAAGGCACCAGCACCGACGGCAAAGGCTTGAATGCGTTCCACACCAATGTATTTGAGGGGGCGATCAGCGCACAGACTGCTGTCCTGCCGGTCGCTATACGGTATATGGATAAGCAGACTGGTTTACCCTGTCAGGCAGCACCATTCACCGGTCAGATGTCGCTGGCGTTCTCGCTACGCAAGGTAATGGCAAAGTCAACAATCCAGGTGCGAATGCATATGGGAGACGCCATCCCGGCAAAAGGGCAGACTCGCAAGTCAGCGTCGATTCAAGCACATCTACAGATTCGCACACTGTTGGAATCGTTCAATCGCGCGGACTCCCATTGAAAAAAGCCCCTCTGAGGTCAGAGGGGCTTGTGCATTGTGATGTATGCCTATTTGAAATCAGCACTCATACTGATGGCGGCAAAACGCGGTGCACCCAGGTAGTAGAACACCGTTGATGGAGCGGTCGCACCGACTTGCGTCGCGTTCACAACTGAGCCAGATGTGGGACTGCGATACTGCGCGTTGGTGATGTTGCTTATGTTGAGTCGCAGTTGCACATTGCTCAACATCCCAAGGTTGCCGAAACTGTAACCCGCATCGAAATCGCCTGATGTGTAACCCGGCACTTCTTCGTCGTTCATGAGCGTCGCGTACTCACGCCCGGTGTACTTCATTTTCAGGCGTGCATAAAACGGACCTTTGGTGTACTGCAAAGAAACTCCAAGCATCCGATCGGGAACCAGTGTGAACTGCTTGCCGGTGGTGGGCAGCGTCTGGCCTTTGGCAACGGTGATGTCATCTTGCATTTCGCTGGATTGCGCCGTCAACGAGGCGTAGGCTGTGAAACCACCCAGGAACGGCGCACTACCAGCCTCAAGTTCGAGACCCCTGGTGTTCACACGACCGGCATTCATGTACACACTCGCAAGGGAGTTGGGGTCATAGGCGTTGGCCTGGCGGTCCTTGAAGTTGGCATTGAAGAAAGTAGCAGACATCGAAAAATCGCGTGTTTGCAACCGGTATCCCAGGTCGGTCATGACCGAGGTTTCTGGCATGGCCTCTGTCAGCAACTCCACTTGGCCGGTGACAGTGTTCAGTTTGACGTTGCTGCCGGTGAATGCGAAGTTGGGCGCGGCACGGAAGTTCTTGCCGATGTTGAAGAACAACTGCTGACTCTTGTCCACATTGAAGCGCGCACCCAACTGCGGCAGCACATCGCTGTAGGTCCTCGTGATGTTGTAGGGGGTGTTGAAGCCCTCGTTGGCGTTGTTGGTGACGTCACGTGTGACCTTCGGCGCACGCACGCCGAGCGAAATCAGGCCACGGTCGCCCATGAAACTGATGTTGTCACTGGCATAAAACTGGTAGGCCGTGCTGATGGTCCTCCAGTCACGCCCTTGATACGGCGTGCCATCGGACCGCAGGATTTCTCCATTTTGCAGCCAGATATCGACCGGTTCGCCATTCGCATTGACGGGCACGGCCGGTTGCGTCTGAATGTGCGTCGCGCGCTCGAACCAAACACCAAAGCGCAATTGGTGATTGTCCATCGTGGTGCTGACTTCGGCCGTGACACCGGGACGCTGGGTGTGGGTCACGCTGCTGCGTGCAACCAGCACGGTGTCGAGCGTGTCGCCATCACCGTTGAGGTCGATGCCAGCGCCGTTCTTGCCGGTTGTCTTGTTAAGGAACGCAGTCTCCGACAGAGCGGTTTGTTGCGTACCACCCGTGCCAAAACCAAACCAGTAATAGGGCTGCACCTTCAGAAAGGTCTCATTTGCCAGCTTGAAGGAGCCCGACAGCGAGGCGATGGCGTTTTCAAAAGGATTCACCGACAACTTGTAGTAGGCCGGGCTCGTGCTGACTTCTTTCTGCGCACCCGCACCTCCTGGCAGATGCCCGGCGAACGTGGTTGCGTAATCCCAGTTGTAGCCATTGGCATTGAGCTGTGCCAGGCTCATGCTCCAGATATTGTTGTTGACTGCCTTGTTGTACAGGACAGAACCCAGAATGGTGTTGTCAGGCGTCAGGTCCCAGCGAAACGCTGCGTCGAGGTGATCCTTCCTGGCACCGCCTTCACCCTTCCACTTGTCAGCCTGCGTGTGCGACAGACTCAGGAAGACCTTGGCCTTGTCGTCCGCAAATCGGCCAGTGTCTACGCGTGCAAAGGTACGCGACAGATTCAGACCGCCCAGTGTTTGACCAAAACGGAAGCGGCGTTGGTTCTCAGGGTCGCACGAGGTGATACCGACGTTACCCCCAGTGGCGCCGGCGTGCGGCGCATCCACGTCCGGGTTTCCTTGTGAGACGGTTTGTGTACACAGATTTTCCTGGTCAGCGTACTCTTGCGGATAAACCGCAAAATTGCCCGAGTCGTTCACCGGCACACCGTTGATGGTGAACCCCAGCTGGTCTGCACCGAAGCCGCGAATGTTCAAGCCGCCGCCGAACAAGCCGGTGGCATCGTGATTGAAAGTGTTGATGCCAGGCAACAGCGCCAAAGCCTGAAACGGGTTACCCGTCGTAAGATTCTTTTCGGTCGCCGCCTTGGTGACCGTGCTGCGGCCTTTTACTGAATCTTCATTCAACATTTGGCCCGCACCAAGCTTGCCACCGTCACCGATGATGGTGATGGTACCCAGACGCACGGTATCGTCTTTGGCGCGAGGTTGCCCCTCCTCACTGCTAGCCGCAGCGGTTTGGGCCAGCACCGGCGTCGCAGTCACAAGGGCCACTACGGCCCCCAATATCGATTTGGAAAAGCGTGGGAACGCTGATTTATTGTGGTGAGGCATGCGAAAGGCTCCTTTAGCAGTGGGATTGAAGAAAATTGACGCGAATATTTGTATGAACCATCAATATAACCACAAAGCCGGGACAACTCCATGACACATGTGGCGTGGATGACACCCTGGCAGCGCATTTACACGGAATTGCTCCTGATTTCAGTTGATGCGGGTAATTCGACCCATTTGCGGCGCGTTGACAGTGCCCTGGCGCTCGAAATGACGCTTGACTGTGATCAAGTCGATCTCGCCTTCCTGCCGGTTGACGCCCTTGGACAGGATGGAGTAGTTGTCGCCGCCGACAGACATGAAATGATTGACGGTGACCCGGTAGACGCGCTCCAAGTCGATGGGTTCACCATTGAGCTTCATGGATCCCGGAACAACGCGTTGCCCGCTGCCGCTGGGTGCGCGCTCGGGGGCACTGGCGTCCCAGCCATAGGTGAAGCCACCAGAGATCGACATGATTCGCCCACCAGGGGGTTGCGGGCTCTCCCATTGTTGCTCAAGCAAGCGCAACAACTGCTGGCCGGTCAGGTCCATTGCAACCATGGCGTCATTGAAAGGCAAGACATTGAACAGATGGCCATAGGTGACGCTGAGACTGGTGCTGAGGTCGCTGCGCAGACCCCCGCGGTTGATGAAGGCAATTTGCGAGGGCTTGCCACCGTACGCCGCTTCAGACGTGCTCGCCAGGAACGCGTCTGCGATGAAGTTGCCGAGCGTGCTTTCCCCAGCGGAATTGGCGCGTCGGTCCAGTGGTGCAAGCAGGCGACCCACCACCACTTCGGTCATGGCAGCGGCCAGTGCGCCGTAGCGCTGCACCAGCTTGTCGGTTGCCGGGTCAGGCTGCAGTGCGCTGTAACCAGCCGGCAGCGGAATCTGCTTGCCGCTGGCGTCCTTGACGCCCACATCGTTGACAACGACTTTGTTGTTGGCATCTTTGGCGATCACCTTGCGCGTCGCACGATCCACGGTGAGGTCGATTTTGGTCAACATGCGCCCGTAGAAGCCGGCTTGCGTCACGAGCTTGCCATCGGGCCGAAAGCATACATATTCCTGGTGCGTGTGACCGTTGACCACGACGTCGATGGCGGGGTCCATGCGATCCACCAGATCAAGGCTCTCACCGCTGACGCCGGGGCAGGATTTGTCCATTGCCAGCTTGGCTTTGCTGGTGGCGCCCTGGTGCAGCAGCACCACGAATACCGTGACGCCTTTTTCCTTCAGGGTCGGCACCAGCGCATTGACGGTTTCCACCTCGCTTCTGAACTGGAGTCCAGCGACACCGGCCGGCGTGACGACCGAAGGCGTGTCCTGCAGCGTGACGCCGATGAAGCCGACCTTGACACCGCCGATCGTGCGGATGGCGTAGGCGGGAAACAGGGTCTGCCCGCTCGCCTGATCGACCACGTTGGCTGCCAGATACTGGAAGCGTGCGCCGCCAAATTGGCCCTTGGTCATACAGGTGTCGACGCCTACTTTGCCTGATTTTCCGTCTGCCGACGGCGGATAGCAGCCGCCTTTTTGCATGCGAAGCAATTCGGCGCGTCCCTTGTCGAATTCGTGATTGCCAACAGTGGAAATGTCCAGTCCTATGTGGTTCAGGATGTCGATCGTCGGCTCATCGTGAAAGAAGCCCGATGCCAGTGGCGTCGCACCAATCAAATCGCCATCGCCAACTACCAGCGTTTGCCTGGGGTTTTGCTGCTTGAGATTCTTGATCAACGTTGCCAGGTAGGCCGCACCGCCGGCACTCACGCGGGTGCCGGTCCCGTTGCTTGCATCAGGAACCAGGACACTGGCCGATGGTGGGAGGATGTTGCCATGAAAATCGTTGATGGCAATCAGCGACAGCGTGATTGGTGTCGTCGGGGCGGCCGGGGACTTTTGCGTCTGTGCGTTGGACCAGACTGGCGACAGCGACGTTGCCAAGACCACCGCCAGGCAGCCCATGGTCCGAAAGAATTTCATCATGCTACAAGCCTCTCCTTTTGCGCTTACAAATACCCGTCGACGAGACAGTCCGGTCCAAGTGTAAGCCGACAGTGAGTTTTTACGGTTTGCCCTGCGACTGATGCGCCTGCAATGCGGCACGCAACTGCGGCAGCGCCGCTCGCATGGCCGCACGGCCGGCTTCGATCGAGCGACGCCGCGCACCAAAATCAGAACTGGCAACCCCTGTCAGCGCTGGTCGCACCACCACTTCGGCATCACGCAACTCAAAGTTGTTGATGCTCTTGCCCATGATGGAAAAAGTCTGCAGCAGGACTTGCAGCGTATCGCTGGCAGCGTTGCCCTCAGGTGCATCCGAAATATCGACCGCTATGATCAACTCGGCGCCCATCTGGCGCGCGTAGCGAACTGGTACGGGTGACACCAAACCGCCGTCCACATACTCGCGACCCGCCACCTTGACAGGCTGAAACAGCGCCGGTACGGCGCTGGAGGCACGCACTGCTGTAGCGGTATCGCCGCGCTGAAACAGCACACCCTGCCCGCTGTTCAGGTCGGTCGCCACTATGCCCAGCGGCAAGGGCATGTTCTCGATCAGGCGTCCATTGACCTGCATGCTTACGTAACGCGCCAGCGCTTCACCACGCAGGATGCCGCGGCTGAAAATGGGCAGGGTCCAGTCGGCAAAAGTGGCCTCCTCCATGGTTTCAGCCACTTGCTGCAACTGGGCGCCGTTCTTGCCGCTCGCGTAGAAAGCCGCAACCACGCTGCCAGCCGAAGTGCCCACCACCAGCGCGGGACGAATACCGGCTTCCTCAAGTACCTGAATGACGCCGATGTGGGCAAAACCACGTGCTGCACCGCCGCCCAGCGCCAGACCAATCCTGGGTGGTTTTCTGGGCACCGGCGGGGTTGCCACTGGCGCATCAGGTACCGCAACGGGAGCAGGCGTCGTGGCGCAGCCAGCCAACCACAAGGCCAGCAAAGCTGGCAGAAACGAAAGCAGCTTCAAACCGTCCCTAGCTGGCGGCCACTTCCTGTGCCTCTGGCTTGGCGCGGCCTTCCTTCTTCGGCAAGGGCTGAATGTCGAGCAGGACCTCGGTCTTGCTGTCATCCTGGTCATCCACATCGACCGTCAGGCGGCCACCGTCAATGAGTCGGCCAAACAGCAACTCGTCGGCCAGTGCGCGGCGAATCGTGTCCTGAATCAGACGCTGCATAGGTCGCGCACCCATCAGCGGATCGAAGCCCTTTTTGGCAAGATGCTTGCGCAGCTTGTCGGTAAAGGTGACTTCCACCTTCTTGTCTGCCAGTTGCGCCTCCAACTGCAGCAGGAACTTGTCCACGACGCGCATGATGACGACCTCATCGAGCGCCTTGAAGCTGACCAGGGCGTCCAGCCGGTTGCGGAACTCCGGCGTGAACAGACGCTTGATGTCTGCCATCTCGTCGCCCACCTGACGCTCGTTGGTAAAGCCGATGACAGCTTTGTTCAGCGCTTCGGCGCCAGCGTTGGTTGTCATGATGATGATGACGTTGCGGAAGTCGGCCTTGCGCCCGTTGTTGTCGGTCAG
>CAZZLB010000152.1:0-6925 GCA_964654655.1 uncultured Rhodoferax sp.
GTCCCGGAAACGGCACCAGGCCCATCAGCGCCATCATGGTGACGCTCTTTCCCGAGCCGGATTCGCCGACGAGTCCCAGCACATCGCCGGCTTCCAGCGAAATGCTGACGCCATCGACTGCGTGCATGCTCGCGTTTTTCGACGGAAACTCGACCGACAGGTTTTCTATTTCAAGCAGTGCCATGGGTCCAAACTTTCAGCGTTTGAGCTTGGGGTCAAACGCGTCGCGCATGCCGTCGCCCAGCAAGTTGAACGCCAACACCGTGATCAGGATTGCCAGACCAGGGAAGGTCACTACCCACCAGGCACGCATGACAAACTCACGCGCATCGGCCAGCATGGTGCCCCATTCGGGTGACGGCGGTTGCGCACCTAGTCCCAGAAAACCGAGCGCCGCGGCGTCGAGAATGGCGGTGGAGATGCCCAGTGTTGCTTGCACGATCAGCGGTGCCAGGCAATTGGGTAGCACCTCATTGAACATCAGACGCGCCGAACTGGCGCCATTCATGCGCGCTGCCGTCACGTAATCCCTGGACATCTCGGTGATGACGGCGGCACGCGTGATGCGCACGTAATGCGGCAGCACCACGACCGACACGGCCAGCATGGCGTTCATCAGTCCAGGCCCCAGGATGGCGACGATGACGATCGCCAACAACAGGCTGGGCAGGGTCAGAATGATGTCCATCAGGCGCATCACGGCGATTTCGAAGACGCCGCGGAAGTAGCCTGCAGTCAGACCCAGAACCGTGCCCAATATCACAGAGAGTGCCACTACAGCCAGGCCAATTGCCAGCGACAGGCGCGCACCATGGATCAGACGCGACAGGATGTCGCGGCCGATCGCATCGGTTCCCAACCAGTAGGCGCTGGAGCCACCAGCCTGCCAGGCGGGTGGCTTGAGAAAAGCGGAGGTGTTGGTCAGATCGGGCGCGTAGGGCGCAATGAGCGGCGCCAGTGCTGCCAGCGAGAGCATCAGTACCACGACCACAAGTCCGGCGACGGCGCCATGGTTGTCGCTGAAGTAGGCCCAGAATTCACGCCAGGGCTGCGGCGGCTCCTGGCCGGTTTCGGCGTCATGGTTGGCAATGGTGGCGTCGGTGTCCATTGCTAATGCCTTATCTTGGGGTTGATGATGCCGTAGGTCACATCGACCAGCAGGTTGACCGCCATCACGATCGCCCCGAGCAGCAACATGCCTCCCTGCAGCACCGGATAGTCACGCCGGCCAATGGCCTCGATCATCCATTTTCCAACACCGGGCCAGGAGAAGATGGTTTCGGTCAGGATGGCACCGGTAAACAGAACGCCGACCTGCAGGCCGATCACCGTTACCACCGGGATCAGGGCGTTGCGCAGCGCATGCAGCGTCACGACGCGCAGGTTCGAAAGTCCTTTGGCACGCGCGGTACGGATGTAGTCCTCGCCCAGCACTTCAAGCATTGCCGAGCGGGTCATGCGCGCGATCACGGCCAGTGGATTGGTACCGAGCACGATGGTTGGCAATATCAGGTGCGTCACGGCCGACCAGAACGCGCCCTTGTCGCCGACCAGCCAGGAGTCGATCAGCAGGAATCCGGTCACGGGTTGAATAAAGTACTTGACGGCAATGCGCCCGGAGACTGGCGTCAGGTCAAGTTGGACCGAGAACAGCAGGATCAGCAGCAGGCCCCACCAGAAGATCGGCATGGAGTAGCCGGTCAGCGATACACCCATGACGCCGTGGTCCAGCGCCGAGTTACGCCGTACCGCCGCCAGGATGCCAGCCGGCAGCCCCAGGACCAGGGCAAACGCAATGGCGCTCAAGGCGAGCTCGATGGTGGCTGGAAACAGGGCAAGGAACTCATTGAGCACCGGCTCATGGGTGATGATGGAAGTACCCAGATCGCCTTGCAGGACGCGCCCTATGTAGATGCCATACTGCACCGGCAGCGGGCGGTCCAGTCCGTACTCCTTGAGCAGTTGTGCATGGCGCGCCTCATCGACACCACGCTCACCGGCCAGCGTCTCGATCGGGTCACCGGGTACCAGCCGGATCAGGAAGAACGCCACCATCGTCATGCCGATGAAAGTCGGCACGATCAGACTGAAACGGGTTAACAAGAAGCGCAACATGGCTTGAGCTTGAATATCGGCGATCGGTGACAATCATGCCAGAAGAAAAAAGGCCGACTTGCGTCGGCCTTCTTGCCAAGCGGCAGGAACCGCTTACTTGAGGTGCTTGCCGATCAGGCCGGCCATTTCGAACATGGAGACTTGCGCCTTGGCGAAGACTTCCTTGAGCTTGGCGTCAGCATTGATCATGCGCTTGTTGACCGCGTCTTGCAGTTTGTTCTTCTTGATGTAGGCCCACAGCTTGCTGACCACTTCTGTGCGTGGCAGCGGGTTCGCACCAACCACTGCAGCCAATGCGGCGCTGGGGGTCAGGGCTTTCATGAACGCTGCGTTGGGTGTGCGCTTTTTGGCAGGCGCTTTCTTCGCAGCCACTTTCTTGGCCGGAGCAGCTTTCTTTGCAGCTACTTTCTTGGCCGGAGCAGCCTTCTTTGCCGGTGCCGCTTTCTTGGCGGGGGCTTTCTTTGCGGCTACTTTTTTCGCAGGGGCTGCCTTCTTTGCGGGAGCAGCTTTCTTTGCCGGAGCTTTGGTTGCAGTTGCCATGATTTATTGTCCTTCTAGAAGTTGATTAATCACCAGCAAAAAACCGCTTCTCTGCTGGCAAGTCGGATGCTACTGGAGAATTTGTCCGTTTCCTAGCGGAAATGCGTTTATTTCGACTGTTTTTGTTGTTTTTTCACAGAGGAAATTTTCGACTTCTCCCTCTGAAAATTGAAAATCCTCGATTTCGCGAGCCCAGGGGTCGGCCAAAGCGTCCTTTTTCGTCCTAGACAAGCACCCTGCGTGCCGGCAGTGTGGCCAGGATCAGCCCGAGCAGTGCTATGCCAAAAGCCAGCAGTTGCAAGCCGCGCAGCGTCTCTCCCAGCACCAGAACACCTACCAGCGCGGCGGAGATGGGCAGCATGACAGTAAAGACCCCTGCTTTGGCGGCGGGTACCGACTTCAATCCGGTCATCCAAAGCCAAACCGTCCCTACGCTCGCTGCCAACGCGTAAAACAGCAGCAACAGCCAACTGCTCAAGGCCACACCCCGGAAGTCGAATTGCAATGCCAGATAAAGGCCCATCGGGGTCATCAAGACAAAGCCCCACAGATTGATCAAAGCCGTGATGCGTTTGGCGGACAGCGTGCCGGTGAGCTTTTTCCCGATGACGGCGTAAGCCGCTTCACAGACAACGGCACCGAATACCAGAGCGTTGCCCCACAGGCTGGAAACCTGCGCCTGCACCTGCGGCCCGGTACCGGCCAGCAGACCGATACCCAAGGCGGCGCAGGCAATGGCGGACCAGACCCGCAGACTGATACGCTCGCCCAGAAAAAGCCAGCTCATCAGGGCCACCACAGCCGGAATGGAGGCAAGAATGACGCCGGCGGAGACCGCGCTGGTCATGCTGACGCCATACAGCATGCAGATGGAGAACAGGAAGTTGCCGAGAAAGGACTCCAGAAACACCAGCTTTCGTGTTGTCGGTGTCATCGGTGGCTCGTCCGCAGGCCTGCGCAGCCAGTGCGGCATGGCCAGCACGCCGATACCAAAACGCAGCCAGGCCAGCAGCAGCACCGGCAACGCCACCACAAGAGGCTTGGACAGTGCGACGTAGCTGCCGACCAGTGACATGCTGAGGGCGAGCAGGAAGTAGGCGCGCAGGCGCTGGGACGACGTAGGCAAGGGTTGGCTGAAGCAATGGCGTTAAAGCTCTTATCATGCCTCAGTCCGTACGGTGGTCGAATCCATAGGAGTGACTTCACAATGAATATCGTCGTTGACACTGCGCAGATCCAGGCACTCGATAGTGCACATTTCCTGCATCCTTTCACGGACTTCAAGGACCTGGCGACGCACGGGGCGCGCGTCATTACGAAGGCCGATGGCATCCACATCTGGGATTCCGATGGCAACAGTATCCTGGATGCGATGAGCGGCCTGTGGTGTGTCAATGTTGGCTATGGCAGAAGGGAGTTGGCCGACGCTGCGCAACATCAAATGATGACACTGCCTTACTACAACAGTTTCTTCCAGACCACCAATGTGCCGGCGGTGCAACTTGCATCCAGGTTGGCCTCTCTTGCACCCAGGGCAGGCGAGCGCAATTTCCAGCACGTTTTCTACTCATCCAGTGGCAGTGAAAGCAATGACTCGAACGTGCGCATGGTGCGTCGTTACTGGGATCTGCTGGGACAGCCCCAGCGCAAGGTCATCATCAGCCGGCGCAATTCCTATCATGGCAGCACCATGGCTGGCGCTTCACTTGGTGGCATGAGCGGCATGCATGCACAAGGAGATTTGCCGATTCCGGATGTCGCACACATCGGACAGCCCTATTTCTTCGAAAATGGTTTTCCGGACGAAAGCGCGGCCGATTTTGCCCTGCGCGCTGCCGGCTGGCTAGAGACAAAAATTCTTGAAATCGGCGTTGACAGGGTGGCGGCCTTCATCGCCGAGCCGATCCAGGGCGCGGGCGGTGTGATCATTCCACCGCCTGGCTATTGGACCGAAATTCAGCGGATCGTTGACAAGTACGGGATTCTGCTGATCAGTGACGAAGTGATCTGCGCTTTTGGCCGGCTCGGCACCTGGTTTGGCTATGAAAAGTTTGGCTACAAGCCGGATCTGGTGACCTTCGCCAAGGCCATCACCAGCGGCTACATCCCGCTCGGTGGCGTGCTGGTCGGCGACCGCGTGGCCAAAGTGCTGATTGAGCAGGGCGGTGAATTCAATCACGGCTACACCTACAGCGGACATCCTGTGGCTTGTGCAGTCGGCCTGGCAAATCTTGCCATCATGGAGCGGGAGCGCTTGCCGCAGCACGTCAACGACGACATTGGTCCGTATCTGGCCATGTGCTTTGAGGAAATTGCCCGCCATCCCCTGGTGGGGGCAGCCGAAACCTGCGGTCTGATGGCTGGAATGATTTTGGTGAAGAACAAGGAGCGCAGGGAAGCTTTTGCCGAAGAGTTGTCGGTGGGCATAATCTGTCGGGGGTACTGCATGCGCCATGGTCTGATCATGCGTGCCGTTGGCGACCGGATGATCATTGCGCCGCCCCTTATCATGACGCGATCACAGATCGACGAGATGGTGGCACTGATCAGCCGTTGCCTTGATTTGACTTACCAGGACGTCAAGGTAAAGGGTTGGTTGGCTTAGGGATTAGGGGAGAGTGGCTGAGTCCCTTCGGGAAATACACTGTTGCCACGACAGCTTGCATTCGAATCGACTGCTTGATCTGAAACAATTCGTCTTTAACACTGGAGATACAAGCATGAACGCCGCAATAAATGATCAGTCTCAGTCCAGCAATGCTCAGTGGCACAGCCGCCGCTTGGCTGCGACACCGCGTGGGGTGGCGGTGATGAGTGATTTTTTTGTTGATCACGCAAAAAATGCCGAACTCTGGGACATCGAAGGTCGCCGCTTTATTGATTTTGCTGGTGGCATTGCGGTTCTCAATACCGGCCACTGCCATCCCAGGATTCAGGCCGCCATTGCTGCACAGCTGCAGTGCTTTACACACAGCTGCTACCAGGTCGTGCCCTACACCGGTTACGTCTCTCTGGCGGAGCGGATTATTGACATCGTGCCGATTGAGGGAGCCAAGAAGCTGGCATTTTTTTCGACGGGCGCTGAAGCAATCGAAAACGCCATCAAGATTGCCCGGGTGGCGACTGGCCGGGCTGGCGTGATTGCCTTCGGTGGCGCATTCCACGGGCGCAGCCTGTTTGCTGTTTCACTTACCGGCAAAGTGCAGCCCTACAAGGCGGGCTTTGGACCATTCCCTCCAGAGATTTATCACGTGCCTTTCCCGAGTCAGGGGGCATCGCTGGAAGACAGCAAGCGTGCCATGGAGCAGCTCTTCAAGTGCGACATAGAGCCCTCGCGCGTCGCTGCCATCGTGTTCGAGCCGGTACAGGGTGAGGGTGGATTCAATGTCATCCAGAAGGAGGCTGTGACGTGGTTGCGTCAATTGTGCGACCAGCATGGCATTGTCATGATTGCCGACGAAGTTCAGACCGGTTTTGCGCGCACTGGCAAGATGTTCGCGATGGAGCACTTTGGCGTTGCCCCTGATCTGATGACCTTGGCAAAAAGCATGGCCGGTGGCACCACCTTGTCTGCCATCGTGGGCAAGGCATCCATCATGGATGCGCCCGCACCCGGAGGGTTGGGTGGCACCTACGCGGGTAACCCACTGGCGATTGCGGCGGCGCACGCTGTGCTTGACATCATGCAGGATGAAAAGCTGGTGGATCGCGCCAATGTGCTCGGGAGTCGTTTGATCGAGCGGTTGAAAAAACTGCAGAAGGCTAACGGCGCCATTTCCGATGTGCGCGGCCTGGGCGCCATGGTTGCGTGCGAGTTTGTCAATCCTTCGACCGGCGCGCCGGACCCTGATCGGACCAAACAGGTTCAACAGGCAGCACTGAAGAAAGGGCTGCTGTTGCTCTCCTGTGGGGTGTACGCGAACGTGTTGCGTTTTCTGTTTCCGCTGACGGTTCAGGACACTGTGTTCGACGAAGCTCTGTGCATTCTCGACGAAGTGATGGTCTCGTGAAAGATGATGCGACGATACGGGAGTGGAGCGGGACATAGGGGGGTGACGGCACCGATATTCCATATCGCAAAACGAAGATTTCATTTTGCAAAATGATGATATGCTGCGCCGCATCAATTACTTCCAAAACAGAGGAGTACATTTTGTAATACGGAATAAGCACTCTAAGTTGTTGATTTAATTGAAACAATCTTATGTCTTCTATAAGACATAAGATTGTTTTAAGTCTTATAGAAGGCTTAAACTTTCGTCATCAGCGC
>CAZZLB010000153.1:0-6919 GCA_964654655.1 uncultured Rhodoferax sp.
GTGTCGCACCATCATGTCACGTCTGCCGCGCTGTGTATCGGTTTGTCGCCGCAGGCATAAGCGCAGGTAAAACGGAAAATCAAGGTGTCACTTACGAAGGCGCCAGTACCCCGCCCCCCATCGCTTGGTAAAGCGTGACCGTATTCGATAGACGTCGTGCGCGCACTTCGAGAGTGCTGATATGGGCCTGCTGTGCTTGTTGCTGTGACAAAAGCAACTGTAGATAGCTGGCTGACCCCAATGCATATTGCCGACCAACCAGGTTGAGTGCGTCCATCGCCGAAGCATCTGCAGTTTCCAGTGCTTGCTGCACCAGCGCATCGCTCTCGATCGTTCGAAGCACGTCAGCCACGTTGCGAAGCGACTGCAGTACCGTTTGCCGGTAGTTGGCTTGTGCCGCATCAAGACCTGCCTCAAGCGCTTTGGCATTGGCTCGCAGGCCGGGGTTAAACAGGGGTTGCACGAGTTGTCCTCCCAGACTCCAGATCAGGGAACCCGGGCCGAACAAGCTGGCCGTTGTCAATGCCTGTGAACCCAGATTGGCGCTCAGCGTCAGTTGCGGATAGAGCTTGGCGACAGCCACCCCATATTGCGCGCTGGCCGCCTGTAGCAAGGCCTCAGAAGCCCGTACATCGGGGCGACGGCGCACCCACTCGGAAGGAACACTGATGGGCAAGTCAGCTGGCAAAGTGAAATCAACAAGCTCGAACTCTGGCAAGCCAAGCGCCCCCGGTGCCGCGCCGGCTAACACCGCCAATAAGTGACGCGTTTGCTGCCGCTTGTTTTGCAGCACCGGCAAGCCAGCTTCGGTTTGGGCCATCTGCGTCTTCAAGGCAAGGACTTCAAGCTGTGTACCAACACCCAATTCCAGACGTTTGCGCGTGATTGCAAGTTGCTCTGCCTGAGCCTGCAGCATCAGTTTTGTCGCGTCAATTTGAGCGGTCAGTTGGGCCTGTGTAATGGCTGTGAGCGCCAAATTGGCGGCCAGCGTCAGACGTGCGCCATCAAGCTGATAGGACTGGTAGTCCACTTGCGCGGTCAATGCCTCCAGCGCCCGACGGTTGGCGCCTGCCAGATCAAGGTCATAACTCACAGCAACCGTGGCGCTGTAAAGATCATAAGTGCGCTCGCCGTCAGGCAGACCTGCTGCTGCGTTGTTGGCGCCAAGCCGTTGTCCGCCAATTTTCGCGTTGACCTGAGGCAACTCGGTGGATCCGGATGTGGCAGCGTAGTTTTTCTGCGCTTGGCGCAAGGTGGCTTGCGCGGCAGCGAGTGTTGGGCTGGCAGCCAAGGCCTGATCTATCAGGCGGACAAGCTTGTCAGAATTGAGTTCTCTCCACCATTGAGCGGGCACGGGCTCTGTAACAAATCGCTGCGACGCGCCATGAACACCCGGACTGGCTGCGGTCTTGGCTAACAGTGCCGCAGTAGCAAATGTCGTTACGGTCGGAGACTCCGGGTGTTTGTAGTCAGGCACTGCAGCGCAGCCAATCAGTGCAGTGACCAGTGGCGTCAATACAAACAGATTTTCCCATTGCGGCAGCCGCCAGGGAGTGGCTTGAGGGTTCATTGCTATTTCCTAGGTGCGTTTAAAAATCCATACTCAGAGAGACCGAGCCATAGGCGTGGCTCGGGCCTTGCTCCTCAAACTCGCGTGTCCGCCAAACGCGCATCAGCGCCAGCTTGACGCCGTGCCCTGCTACCGGGCTCTGCGCGCTGAGCCCTAGGGCGGCCTGGGCAATCCAGGGCCTTCGGGTGACACTGTGGCTGGACTGGAAAAGATTGCCGTCGAGTGAAAAGTCGTGTAATACCAGTTTTGTTTCTACTGTTCCAAAAAGGTGGATGCCCGCTTGGGGTCGTGTCAAATATTGGGGGCCTTTGCCATCACCACCATGAATGGATGCCGCGGAGGGCGGCCGGTTTTCGGCACCGGGGCGTATCGGGTAAGTTCCGAAGTCATTAGGGATATTCCAGCCAACGCGGCCTTCAATTCCCGCGGTTGCCGAGGTTTCGATGTTGCCCAGTTGCAACCCCAACGAGCGGATGAAATCCGCAGAAAAACCAGGCGCAATGGCACCCGGACCCTGATAAGTCTTGAATTTCTGGTCCAAAGCCATTTGCAACGCTGGCTCGTTGCCCAGTTGATTGCTCCAGCCCTCAAATTTGTCGATGGCCTTGATGTTGTGGATGATGTTTTGTGTCTGTCTGGCAAGTGACATTGGACCGATGACGCCCAGGGTGATCTCGCGGGTATCGAGCATTTCGATCTCGCTTTGAGTTTCGTGTTTGCGACGGTTCCACGACATGCCAACGTAAAGCAGGCCAGCGTAGGGCCGGTCGTCGGTAATCAGATCGGTTCGAGCGAAATCTTTCGGTGTGAACATGGCCTGGCCAAACTTCACCACCACGTTTTGAGCGTGTGCAGGATTGTCTGCATCGGTCCAAAAGCCAGGGTTCAAATACCTGATCAGCTCAGCATGCAGCCTGATCGGCGCAGGCAGGCACTCGGGCTTGAGTTTGCCAACCATGTCGTGCGACACAGCGGTGAATGACACGCCGTTCGTGTAGTTTTGGTCGGTGTCGGCAAACAGGTCGTTTTCCAGCCTGGCGGTCAAGCCCCGAAATCTGATGGTGTTTTGTGCGCTGCAGGCTGGGGCTTCAATGTCCGCGGTGCTGATGACCTGTGCACCGATGGGGGCCGCACAACCCAACAGCATAAATGCCATCGCGACTTTGCCAATTCCGTGCCTGACCAGCCGACTTCCGGGGAGGGGCTGCAATGGTTCCAGGCGCATGATCAATCCAGGGTGGTGTCGTGCACCGGTGGCTTGCCGTCGTAAAAGCTTTCAAGGGCGACAATGATTTCTTCCGCCCTGTCGACAACGGTGAAAAGCTGCGCATCCTGTGCGCCGATAAAGCCTTCTTCGATCAAGAATTGAAAGTTGATGGCCTTGCGCCAGAAGTCAGTTCCGACCAGAACAATCGGCACCCGCCTGACTTTGCCGGTTTGCACCAGCGTGAGCACCTCAAACAACTCGTCCATCGTGCCAAAGCCGCCTGGAAAGACCACCAGTGCCCGCGCACGCATCAAAAAATGCATTTTCCGCAGCCCAAAATAGCGAAACTGAAAGCAAAGTCCCGGTGTAATGAACGGATTGGGTGCTTGCTCGTTTTGCAGTGTGATGTTCAGCCCGATGCTGCGTGCGCCAGCGTCGAAGGCGCCGCGGTTAGCCGCTTCCATAATGCCGGGGCCACCCCCGGTGACGACCACAAAATCGCGTCGCCCTTCCTCCTGAAACCGCAGGGAGACGAGTTCCGAAAAGCGCCTGGCCTCTTCGTAATAGTGCGATTGTCGAACTCGTTGACGGGCGCCGGTGAAGGCCGCTGGCAGATTGACATCGTCGGGGATGGAGCGCGCATTGGCCTCCAGTTCTGCCAGTGTCGCCAGAGCTTGCGAGGGCGAAGGCACGCGCGCACTGCCAAACACCACGACCGTAGACTGGATTTTGTGCCGCCGCAGATAGCGCTCTGGCTTGAGCAGTTCAAGCTGAAGCCGGATCGGACGCGAATCGTCATCGGCCAGCAAGGCCTGATCTTCGTGGGCCAAGCGGTAGGAAGGATGGGCGAGGATAGCTTTCAGTTGCTCATCATGGTCCGTAGCGGTAGTGCTCATAGCTGGTAACTCTGACCTATTTCCGGCACGTCAACGGTCCAGCTCTTTTCGGTGCGCAACTGTTGCGCAAAGTGGCTGGCGGCAGCGACTTCGCCGTGAACCACAAAGGTACGCCCTGGTGGTTTGTTGAACCCGCCTGCCCAATTCATGAGTGCCTGTTGGTCAGCATGGGCGGAGAAGCCGCCTAAAGTGTGGATGGAGGCACGCACATTGATTTCTTCACCAAATATCCGCACCACCTTGTCGCCATCGACCAGTCGTCGACCCAGTGTGCCACCAGCTTGAAAGCCGGTGATCAATACGCTGCATTCAGAGCGCCCCAGGTTGTGTTGAAGATGGTGTTTGATGCGTCCGGCATCACACATGCCGCTGGCTGAAATGATGATGGCGCCTGACCGAATCTGGTTCAGAGCCATGGACTCCGCAACGTCGGCCACAAAATGCATGTTCGGCAAATTGGTGGCAAGGGCCTGCCACTGCGTCATGCGTCGCGCCTCGGCGTCGAACAGCTCAAAATGTTTCTTCGTGATCTTCGTCACCGCCACCGCCATGGGTGAGTCGACATAGATGTTCAGATGACTCAATCGCCCTTGCTCGGTCAGCTGGTGCAGGTGATAAATGAGTTCCTGGGTACGCCCGACCGCAAAGGCCGGCACAACCACATTTCCCTTGTGCAGGGTGTTTTCAAGCACGCCGGCCAACTCATCCAGCGTAGCGGGCAGGTTCTTGTGATTGCGGTCGCCATAGGTCGATTCGATCAACAACACATCGGCCTCTTCGATCCGACTTGGATCGCGCAGTATGGGGCGGCCCGGTTGACCCAGGTCGCCCGATGCCACAATCTTTTGGGTCTTCTGGTTCTCCGTCACCCATATTTCAATGATGGCAGAACCCAGGATATGACCAGCGTCGCGAAAGCTGCATGCCACGCTGGGGTGGGGCATAAAGCGCTCGTCATAGGCAACCGGTTCCAAAAGCTCAAGGCTATCCCTTGCATCTTGAACGGTGTACAAGGCCGGCAGTGCGTCAGGTCGGTGCCTGCGTTGCGCACGCTCAGCTTCTGCTTCCTGAATATGTCCGCTGTCGGGCAGCATCACGCCGAGCAAATCTGCGCTGGCGCGGCTGGTGTAGATCGGGCCTGTGAAGCCTTGCAAGGCCAGTTTGGGCAATAGCCCGCTGTGGTCAATATGTGCATGCGTGAGCAGCACAAAGTCAATCGTGCGCGGATCGAAGCCAAAGGGCTTGTGGTTGCGCGCCGGTGCGTCGCGACCGCCCTGCACCATTCCGCAGTCCACTAAAAACCGGCACTGATCGGTTTCAAAGAGATAGCATGAGCCTGTCACTTCGCGTGCTGCGCCCAGGAAAGTGATTTTCAAGTGGCACCTCCGCCTTCGGGTTCTTCAAACGGCACCTGCTGCAGGTAGTGAATGTTCATTGTGTTTCTCCTTGTTCTGAAACTGTAGTTTCTACAGTGCCGAGGTGCAGGCAGCGGCTTGCATCACATCACGCGCCGAGCCAAACTGCGCCACGCAATCGCCGCAATCGTCACCCATACCAAGGTTCGTAGGCTCATGGCAATTACAGTGCGCGTTTCGTAGGCCCCGCCGGAATCAACATGTTCGCCCAACGCCGCGAAGGCGAAGAACGTCGCGCCGGCGATGGCGATGGCCAACCACACTGCCCAGCGTTGGCTCAGCCATAGCCCGGCACCGGCGCCGACATAGGCGAAGCCCGCCAAAAAATTGAACCAAAGCACAAACGGTACGTAGTTGCCAGCGGCGGCGCGCGCAACTTCATCGCCGAACAGGATCGTGCCCCCTTCCTTGATGGTCAGCAGGCCGAACCCGATCGCTACCAGGGAAATAGCCCCTATCTGTAATCTGGGCGGTTGGTCTTGTGTGGAAGCATTCATGAGACATTTCCTGCTTGTTCAGGGTGAAATCGCATTACTGGACAGCATCTTTCTTGCCGTAGAAATGCGCCACAAAAGACTTTTGGAATTCGTTATGGCAGCTGTCGCAACTCGCCTGGAGTGTGCGAAACATCAGCTCTATTCCCTGGACGTCGTTGGACTTAGCTGCCTTAACCACAGCTTGAGCATGTTCGACAACCGATCCGTCATAGGCTTTGTACTTGCCGATGCTGGTGCCAACGAAACCCATGATGCGCATTTTTTCAACAAATGGCGGCTGGCGATGATCTGCAATAAGCGGTGCGATTCTTTCCACCAACGGCCAGTCTTTTTGCGAGATGGCATCCGCCATGAGGTGCATGTTTTTATCCATGTCTTGCATGATTTTGCGCAGGGCCAGTGGTGGGGTATCTGTGCCGTCGTAAGCCCCGGTCGTTGCGCCGCTCATTGCCATGAGCGTGCCGATTGCGCCCATCGCAATTCTCTTTGCCGTTCGTGCGTGCTTGTATTTCATGGGAGCATCCCGCTAGCGCGGCTTCGACCGCCTAGCGTGATCCAAACCACATTCGTGACAGAAGGCGATCCTTGAGCCCGAACTGGTGGTAAACGACTCCCATAACGTGGAGGGCCACCAGTGCCATCAGCAGTTTGGCGACCCAGCCGTGGACAACGCGCGGCGCATAGATGGCGAAGTTGTCCGGCAGCGGTCCGGCACCGCCCGCGAAAATCATCTGAGGCAATCCCGCTTGCAGTGCTGTAGCGGCACCGCTGGCGGCCATGAAAAAGACCATCAGATACAGGCCCGCATGCGCACTTTTTCCCAGCAGGTTCAGTGCGTTGCTGCCTGTAGAGGCCGCTTGCGGGTGACTTGTGCGCAAGCGAACGATCAAGCGCGCCAGCATCAGGGCACCAATGGCAAATCCGATGATCATGTGACCCCGCAAGGCGTCAAGTTTGTCGGGAGACGCGTTGGGTATTTCCTTCAATACGAAGGTACCCGTACCGAGCGCAAGCATGATGAGCAGAGCCAGTAGCCAATGCAGACTGACAAGGGCTGGGTGATGGCGAGATGGATTTTGTTTCATTTTTAATACCGGGTTGTTAAAGAGAGTGCGTGGCTGTCAGTCGATTCCCCGACCTTCACCCGCCTCTTCATGCGTCACGCCATCGCGAATGTGGTAAATCCGCTTGAAGGTGGGAATGATTTTTTCGTCGTGAGTGACGACGATGATGGCGGTGTCGAACTGCTTGGCCATCTGGTTGAGGATGCGGGTCACTGCCAGCGCACGATCGCTGTCCAGTGGTGCCGTGGGGTCAGCAGCGAGGAGCACCGG
>CAZZLB010000154.1:0-6905 GCA_964654655.1 uncultured Rhodoferax sp.
CTTGAGCCAGCCCTTCTCGCAGCGGGGACAGCGGACCTCCCCGCCTACCGCCTCCGGGTACTGGGCGATAGGGAGCACTACTCCGCAAAAGGAACAGCGAAGGAAATCCAAAATCATGTTTTCTCCTTTGCCGCGCGCGGCGGCGGTTGGGGGTTAATTCCTCTTTAGATTCCAAAAATGAACATGATTACCCATAACGTTGCCAGTCCATTGTGGCCGGTATAGACAGACCAGCACGTCGCTGCTATCAGTCCACAACCGATAATAGCTTTAGCTATGTTTTTCATCTTTCCTTCCCTCTCGGGGTTATAAATTTGACATCAGCAGGGGGAAAACGGTGGCGACACATTGGGGGACGACGCTATTCCCTAAACATCTAAGGCGGTCCACCCGAGACTGTACCCCATGAGCCACTCGACCCACGTCGGGTTCAGTTGCCCACCAACTATCCCCGGTTGATTGCACAAACTGTCTTGTGGGGCATGCTTTCCCCGTTGCGTCTGGACTTTCCAGTCCCGGCTCTTTGGAGTCGGCAACATCTCTCGCGCCACCGCCGTCGCCAGATCGTCCCCGCCCGATTCCGCCCGGTTCATTCTCGCATAATCCGGGCCGCTGGGACTGCCTTTGGGGGTGGGCCAATACTTGACCGCTTCCGTCAGGCTGAATTTCGTTTCGTCGTTGCGGTCGCTGGCCTTGTGATCGCTGGCCCTGGGCGTCGTCCACATCTGCACCGCCTGGCTCAGGTTGACCGAGTGCATCGAACCATCTTTCTGCTGGCTCGATTGCAAGTGGCCGGTAAAGGTGTCGGCCACAGTCGGGGTGAGCCACATCTGCACCGCTGTCGCTAGTCCATCCCCACTGGTCGCACTCGCACCCTTGCGGTTGTAGTTCCCGCAAACCGACGGCGTGGGCCAGGCACCACCACCGCAATCTTCGATGATTGGCTCCGACTTGTGCCGCCGATAAACACTTCCATTCCGCATCGTACCCGAGGCGGGCCAACTCCCTGAGAATGATTCCCAGTCCTCTAGTAAGCACCGCTGGCACGTTCTCCAGGAAAATGAATCGGGGTCGAACCAGGTCAACAATTCGCATGATTTCAAAGAAGAGTCCGCTGCGGGTTTCCCCTTCGACGATGCCCGATCCCTTGCCGGCGTAACTGATGTCCTGGCAGGGAAATCCCCCGGCGATAATGTCGATGGGGCCGATGGCGGCAAGTTCGGATGCTCCGAGGGTCGTAACGTCACTCCATATCGGGGCAACATCGAGATTACCTTCTGCCATGTTCTTGATGAGAACCCCGGCGGCGTATGGGTCGATTTCACAGTAGCAGACAGTTTGGCACCACTTGCGGAGACCAAGTGATATGCCCCCGATTCCGCTAAATAGGTCGAGACATCGCAACTTGGGATGAATAACCAACTCATTCATTAGCCTTCCTTGGCGTTAGTGCAAAACTCCCCCGGCGGGCCACCACGCAACAAGCGTGGCGAGGATGCCGCCGGGGGCGAAATCAGCTACATCTCGACGATCAGGCCGATGCAATGTTCCTTGCAATAGGCATACCGCTTGCCCTCGTATTCGCCGGGTAGTTCTTCGGCGTGGAACCAGGAACAGCGGGTATTACAGTTTTGCACCTTCAGCGGGCAACAAAGGGCCTCTCGCCTGGGTATTTCGTTTGGATCATAAAGAAACGTCGCTTCAATCCTTACTTTCCGCTCACTCATGGCTGGCCTCCTGCGGGAATAGCGGGCTTCCATCCGCTGGGGCTTCGGCGAACATCGTGCATTGTTCGTTGCCGTTCTTGTCATTGGTGGGAATAAACATGTCCAAAAGCCGTCGTTCGGGCTTGTTGCACCATTCATAGTTTTTGTCCAAGTGCAGGAACCAGACCGGACAACCAGTTTCGTCATTCCAGTGGCGGTACCGGAAGCAATACTTTTCTTGGTAATCAAGTCCTTCACAGCCGTTGCTAAAGTATCCCATTATTGCCCCTCCACTTCCCGGCGGGCCGTGCTTATGTCCCACTGTCGCAACTCTTCGCCTGCTGTCTCGTCATGGGCATTGCATCGGTCTTGCCATCCTTCCCGGTATGCCTCCCGCACCAGTTGGCGGAGGCGGGAGATGTCCAGTTTCAGTCCCTCATTCTCGCTGCGGAGGGCGTCTATCGTGTCCATCAATTTTAGGATTTCCCGATTTACCCATGCCGTGTCGATTGTTTGGGGCATGATATTTTCAGTCATTTCTCCACCTCATTCGTAAATTGGTTTCCATTCATCCCGTCCAGATACGTCGCAAAACATTCCATGTATCGCGGATAGCGGGCCAGAAGCGGCTGGGGATACAATCCGACCAGCTCGACGCCCTGCTTCCTCAGCCAAGCCCCCTGGGCGTAATCCCAGGCCAGCGGATAATTCAGTTCCGACAGCCACTTATAGCTAACTGAATCGCCCGCGGTCCGCTCGTAGCCGCAGCCGAGAGAAATAAAGGGGCACATCTTAATCCCCAGCCAGCGGGTCCGGGTCCGCTCGTACAGTTCCCGGCATAGCTGCGGTTCGCTGGGGTTGTACAGGCTGGGGGTCAGATAGTCCGTCCGCTCCTTGCCCGTCCACCAATAGGAGCGAATCCACCCCTTGCTCGAATGGTATTGCACGCTGCGCCCGTACCAGATAATCTTGGCGGTAGGGAACCGCTCCCGCAAAAGGCCGTCGCTGAAGTCCAACCTCTCCCGCAGCCAAGAATCTACCACTTGGTCGTATCGCCAGACTTCGCTGTCCAGGTAGAGATAGTCAGGAACGACACTGCCTAGCCGGTCCGCCAAGTCGTCGATGGCGAAGACTTCGGCGTCCCATTCGCGTTTGTCCCGCCACGGGGTCCAGCGGACGCAGAGTTTCGCCCCGGTGGCCGCCTGTTCTGCCGCCGCCTGTTGCAGCATGGCCGGGGTAATCATCTCACCCCGGACCGAAACAATCCCGGTAATCCGGGCAATCTCGATCCGCTGTTCCGGCGTAGCACCCTCCAGCGGGTCGTAAATATGGGGACAATGAGCACGGGGTAGGTCTTGTAAATTTATAGACATAAATGCTCCTAAAGGGAAAACCCATACAACGCCAGTAACATCGCATCACATTTTCCGTCGTGCGCTTTTCGGCACCGCTCCGTGTCCCGCAGGTCCACGCCAGGGAAGTAGCGGCCCGCCGCCAGGATGGAACGGGCCTTGGTGTCGTCGCCCTGGATGTCCCGGCACATGACCTTTTGCCAGGTCCGAGGATGGACGACGACATAGCGGAAATGCAGACCGACGCAAATACCCTCCCACAGACCAAATCCCCGGCCCGTGGAGAATGTCGAGGATACGCCCTGCCCCGGCATACTCTGCTGTTTCTCGATCACCACCAAATCAGGCAAGGCTCCCCGCAATATCTTGGCCATGTCCGCCGGCGAATAATCCCGCTTGGTTCCCTTGGAGGAAATTTTTACCGTCGGGGTGGGCCAGGCTTCCCGAAACTCTTTATCTTCCAACAACGCCACATACCCGTCTTTCCCGCAGTCGATGCCGATGATCCTCATATTTATCTCCAACTTGTAAGCAATCCTTACAGGTTCACGCGAAGGCAGCGGGTGTTTTTATGAATTGGAAATTGATTGCCCCATCCGTCTGTCATGTCAAATTCTGCTTTATTCGCTTCGCTCCAATCCTGGTCGTTAACAGTAAGAAAGACCCACACTTCATCGTCATTCTTCAACTTCCCCACGGTCGTTTCCTGGGGATGGTCCTGCTGGGCGGCAAGCTGCCCATCCAGTTCGGCCACCCGCTTTTGGAGGGCGGCAATCAGCTGCTGGCTCTCTGCCAGTTGGATGGCTTACGGATGATGCCACCACCGAACAACATCAAATGGGGGTTGCACCTGTTCGCACCTGACAAGTTTCCGCAGCCGCTCGATCTCGGCGGCCTGGGCTTGGATGGATTCAATATCTCCTATGAACATTACCGGGCAGTCAGCGACACAAAGGGCGGTCTCTCCAGTTTTCCATAGGACGCGTCCTTCTTTGTCCCGAAATACCCCAAAATAAACCGCACCAGATTGCATAGATTTAAACCAGCACGGCAGCGGCAACTCGCCGGCGGTGAGAATGTCGCCGGGACGCGGGGCGGGGAAGTGGGGTTCAACTTCAGTGTCAGGCGGCAGAAGAAGATAATTGTTTTCCTGTCTCCCAGACTCCACAAACGCAATATGGGTGGGCAGGCAGCGAGACGTGAAATCGTATCGCGTTACAACCACATTGCTAATCTTGTACTTCTTCCCCACTACGCACTGTCCAGCTTTGATCGTCATTTTTGCTCCTTTCGCAATTAAAGGGCCGGGCGGGGGTCAAGCCGCGGCGGACGTTCCGGCCCATATCTCTCTCTCCAGTAGGCTTCCGCCCATTTGTGATAGCACCGGTAGCACTCGTATTCCTTGCCGATTGCTACCCATCCTTCTGCGCCGCAGTGGCGGCAGGGGTAATCAGAATGGGATGTCGCCATCGGCGGGGGTCTCCGGGGCAAACTGCTGGGCGATCTCGTAGCCGGAGAAGGCCACCCGCCGCCGCTGTTTGGATTTCATCTGGCCGGCATCGGGGCCGGTTTCGACCATGTATTCCTCGGTATGTTCTTCGACCTTGACATTGGCCCGTTTTCCGGCGGCATGCTCCAGAATGTACTTCGCCAGGAAGCTGGCACATTCCGGGTTTCCGTCCGGCAGCGGTGTTTCCTTGGGCATTCCGCAGAGCCGCTGGGCAATCAGGTTAAGCCGCTTGATGGTTTTTTCGCTGACGAAGGCCAGGTCCTCGAAGGCGTATTCGCCGCTGACAAACTCCAGGCGGACGGCCTTTGTCCCCTTCTTGGGCGAGGTCCATTTTTCGGCGGCCACACACTCGCAAGTGTATGTCCCCGGCGGGGGCCAGGTCATGTCGCTCGGCATACCGATGTCATTCGCAGTACGTGCCATTACTTTTGCTCCTTAGGTAAAATGGTGTTCAGTTTCGTGCGTCCTTCCTCCAAGATTTCCAGAGGATATTTCCGGTGGTCTTTTTCCAGTTCTGTCCAGGCCGACGTGCCGAAGGCTTCCCGCAAGGCCGACACCTTGGCCTTCTTGCTCTCGGCGTCCATCCCCGGCAGGGCCAACAGCATATCGTCCTTGATGTTTTCCAATGCCGCTTCCCGGCGGGCCTGAATGGTTTCCCAGTTCGGTCCACGGTCGGGGGTAAAGGCGGGCGGGGCGTCGGGGTTAAGCTCTACGCTTTTACCCCCCAGGGCCAGCATCTTCAAATGGGGTAGGAAAAATTCGATGTCAGGATCGTCGGCATACTGGCCGGTCAGGGTGTTAAAGCGGTCTTTGCAGACAAAGGCCCGGTGGACCGGCTGGGGCTTGTTGGGTACCTCAAACATCGACATGCGGATCAGTATTGATGGCTCATAACCGGTCTCGGTTTCGGTTTTCATCTTCGTGCCAATCTTTTTGAGTTCCTCATTGCCTTCGCTATCGGTCACGGTGTCCCATCGGTCCCCCTCCCGCCCGCACATGCACCAATGCACCGGGTCATAGCAGAACATCTGGGAGAAGTTTCCCCAGATTTCCTTGATCGGCCCCCAGTCCTTCAGGCTCAGGCTCACGGTGTCGGTCCGGCCCCCGGCAGAGCTTACCCGGCTTCGCTTGGCGTTGAGATAATCTTGCATTAGCGACCGCCAGGGGTGGGTAGCTGAGTCCAGCAAGGCAACGTGTTTTTCTTCTTTGACCCACTTGGAAAACTCGACCAGTTCCGAAAAGGAACGGCTGGTTACTACCAGCAGTTCCTTGCCGGTTATCTGCTTTACCATGTCGGCCACATACCCGGCGGACGGCTCAGTATCGAACATGGCCAGGTGCTTGCCGGGGGTGTACTTCTTGATGAATTGCGAGAGGACTTTGACGGCGGTAAAGGTTTTGCCGGTCCCGGTGTCGCCGTAAAATCCCATTTTCAGATAGGCTGGTTTCGATGCGGGTTGCGGTTTAATCATGTTCATTCTCCTTATTAAAATCTCGTGCTTGCACTCAGCCGCCGGATGGGTAGCCTTGTTAGGCATGACAACAAGTCACCGGCGGCCTCAAAATTTGGTGTTGTACGCTAGGGTTACACCTCCTTTCTAGCTCAAGGGCCAACGTGGGGCTCGAACCCACACACCCCGGCCTTGCCACTGGCTGCGCCGGACTCTACCATTTAAAGCTAGTCGGCCCTGCGGCTTTTCGTGTCCGGCATCCCGCATGTCGCAACGGGAAAACCGCTCCCAGGTGCCAAGCTGGGCCAGGTAAACCGCGAACCGGCGGCATCCGAATATCATTTCATTCCCCGCTGCCGCCGACATTCGGGGCAGTCGGGCCGAAGATATACCATCGAAGTAAACATCCCGCACCGTGAGCATTGCCGCTCGTCGTCCTCGTCCACCTCGTACCGCCTGGGCCTGTATCCGGCCGCCCGGTCAATTTCGTTTTGCGTCGTGTTGTCGGGTAGGTTAGAAGCCATCGGCGGGGCTCCATTCAAATTGATCCTCGCCCAAATAAATAGGTGTCCCGGTAATGTGGGCTACCGGGACACCGGGGCGCGAGGGTATGATAGAGCGAGAAACAGAATCGGGCGCCGAGGGGTCAAGCCCGGCACCCGCAGAAAAGGAGTTTGATTCAAAGGTGAAAAAGCTGTCGGCCTCTTGCCGGGTGGTGAAAACTTCCGTGTAATTCTGGCTGGTCATGTTCATACTCCTAAAAACATTGAACCGCTTCGTATAAAGGTTGCGGGTATGTTTTAGAGAATTGGTTCTTCCTGCATATTGTCGATTTCTGGTTCAGGAGCGGCGTTTTCTTTACTTTTTCCAGTGCATAGCATTTGCT
>CAZZLB010000155.1:0-2418 GCA_964654655.1 uncultured Rhodoferax sp.
CTCGATGAGGGCAAGTTGGTGAACGCCGTCATCGGTTTTGAGTACGATGCAGGGTGCTGGCTTGGCCGGGCCGTGCTGGAAAAGCTGCAGACCAGCACTTCAACGGCCAGTCAGCGTGTCATGTTTCAGCTCGAGTTTGTCGGCTTGGCGCGTTTGGGCGCGAGCCCTTTGAAAACCTTGAAAGACAATATTCCAAGTTACCAGTACCTGCGCGAGCAGGGTGGCTCTCCCAGTCGTTTCAGCAATTACGAATAACCCATCATGACCCTTCGCCTTGTCGCCCTGTTTGTGGCCAGTTTTTCTTTCCTTGCAAGCTTGCCGGCGCCAGCCCAGGGTTTGCGGCCTTCGCTTGGATTGAGCTCTGTTCCGGCCAGTGCCCGGACGCAAAATGAAGTTCAACAGGCGGCTGATTACATCGTGGCGGTGGTCAATTCAGAGCCAGTCACCAACAGCGAAGTGCAACGTGAACTGCAGCGACTGGTGCAGCAGCTTGCGCAACAGCGCCGGCCCATGCCTGATCGTCAGGAGATGGCACGTCAGGTCCTGGACAACCTGATCAACCAAAAGGTGCAGTTGCAATCGGCCAGCGAAACCGGCATCCGGATCGATGATTTGGCGGTTGACCAGGCGGTGCAAAACATCGCCCGCCAAAACCAGATGGATGTGGCTGAACTGCAGCGCCGCCTTGCACAGGATGGCATGGTGTTCAGCCAGTTTCGCGCTCAGTTGCGGGAGCAACTGATACTGACGCGTTTGCGGGAGCGCGAAGTCGAACCGCGCGTAAGGGTTTCCGACCTCGAAATCGACCAATACCTGCGCGATCAACAAAACAATACTGACCCGGCAAGCAAGGAGATCAATCTGGCGCAAATTCTGGTGTCCGTGCCAGATGCAGCCACCGCAGAACAAATTGCGGCACTGCAGGGCAGGGCGCAAAAGATATTGGAGCGGGCGCGAGCCGGTGAAGATTTTGCAGCGCTGGCGCGCGAGATTTCCGACTCGGCAGATCGTGCCAACGGTGGTCAGTTGGGCTTGCGCACGGCCGACCGCTATCCACCACTTTTTCTGGAGGCAACGCAAAACCTGGAGGTCGGTGCCATCTCCGCTGTGCTGCGTTCAGGGGCCGGTTTTCATATTCTCAAGCTGCTTGAGAGAAGGAATGCTGGCTTGCCGCCAATGACCGTCACACAAAGCCGGGCGCGCCACATATTGTTGCGTGTCAGCCCTCAAGTCAGCGAGACCGCCGCACGCGCCAAGTTGGCCGAATACAAGAAACGTATCGAAGCTGGCCAGGCCGATTTTGCGACGCTGGCACGTGAAAACTCCCAGGACGGCAGTGCCGCTCAAGGTGGCGATCTGGGCTGGGCTAATCCGGGCATGTATGTACCGGAGTTTGAGGAGGTCATGGGACGTCTGGCGCCGGGGCAGATCAGCGACCCACTGGTGTCGCGCTTTGGGCTGCACCTGATCCAGTTGATGGAGCGCCGCGACATGGCGCTAAGTCTGCGCGAGCAGCGCGACGCTGTGCGGGCCATCCTGCGTGAAAAGAAACTGGACGAAAGTTATGTCAGCTGGGCGCAGGACCTGCGCGGTCGAGCTTACGTGGAAATGCGCGAGCCGCCGCAATAATGAACAGTAAGGCCCCCACGCTTGTCGCTTCGCGTACTGCGCTGCCCCCCGAGGGGGCCGTGCCTTGCTTGGGGCGGCCCGGCGCGGCGGCGTTCGTCCTGGGTAGTGCATGAAACATATTCCGCGCAAACGCTTTGGCCAGCATTTCCTGGCGGATGCGGGAATGGTCGAGGCTATTGTTGAGGTGATCGATCCGCGAGCCGGTCAGGCGATGGTCGAGATCGGTCCCGGTCTGGCGGCACTGACACAACCACTGCTTGAGCGCATTGGCCACCTGACCGTCATCGAATTGGATCGCGATCTGGCGGCACGGTTGGGTTCACGCCCGGGCTTGACTGTGATTCAGTCTGATGTTCTCAAGGTCGATTTCTCTGAATTGGCAAGCTCGCTGGCAACGACCCGTGTGGGGGCGTCAAAATGTCGAGTTGTCGGCAATCTGCCGTACAACATCTCGACACCGATTCTGTTTCATCTGCTGAATTTCGTGGACGCCATCGAAGACCAGCACTTCATGCTGCAAAAGGAAGTGGTTGACCGCATGGTGGCGCGTCCGGAGAGTGCCGAGTATGGCCGTTTGAGCGTCATGCTGCAGTGGCGTTACGCCATGGAAAAGGTGCTTTTTGTGCCGCCTGAAAGTTTCGATCCACCGCCCAGAGTGGACAGCGCGGTGGTGCGCATGGTGCCGCACGCCGATGCGGCGTCCGTCGATGGAAAGCTCTTGAGTGAAATGGTCCGTGTTGCCTTCAGCCAGCGTCGCAAACTGCTGCGCCATACCTTGGGCAGGTGGCT
>CAZZLB010000155.1:2518-6892 GCA_964654655.1 uncultured Rhodoferax sp.
GTGTTGCCTTCAGCCAGCGTCGCAAACTGCTGCGCCATACCTTGGGCAGGTGGCTCCAGGAGAAGGCATACAGCGGCGAGTTTGACGTGCAGCGTCGCGCCGAGGAAGTGCCAGTGATCGAATATCTGGCTCTGGCCGCGAGCATCTAGGATGCAGGGCCAATTTTTCGACGGGCCGCCCCGAGAAAAATTAGCCCCCTCGGGTCCTAGTCAGTTGAGGACAGAACTGGCTCGCCGCGCGTAGCTGCGGTCTGTCCCGCAAACTCTCAGGATTACGCTGCAGTCAGCCAATAACCCGCATTAAAGGGGCTGCTCATACGCAGCGCCAGGGGCGATATGTCCAACAGCTTGTCGGTCGGCATTTTTTCTGCGGTATCAGCCGCGAGCTCAATGCCCGTCACGGCGTGACCACTGACCTCAGCTTCTTTTGCCTCGTTCGCCCGTTCTGCTTGGCTGGTGTGTGCAGAACGGGCTACAGAAAAGAATAGAAACATCGGAATGGAATTTTCCGATCTCCCCAATAATCGGCGGCGTCCCGAAAAATATCCAGCAACTGTTCGCGTGCTTCTTTATCGAATTTGGCATTGGCAGGAATATGCTCAAGGACGACAATAAAACCAGGCTGAGGACCCGACTTGTGTACTGGGTCCGTCATGCTGTCGTAAAGCGCGTCAAAGTTCTTTCCAACATGGACCGACAGCATGAACTGCTGGCCGATCAAGTCCAGCACGTCCTGCTTGGTTTGCGCATTGGCCAGATTTGCATACAGGAAATGTTGATTCAAGGCTTGCGCTGCATCCTGCAATTCCTGCACCCTGAAGGCGCGGATAGACTGGACGATGTTGGGGCGAACGCTGCGCAGCGGCACCTCTGCTGCCGCATTCGCTGTCGCCGGTTTTTCTAAGGTAAGTGACATATTCATTCCCGCTTCACTCTGCAAAATAAAAAAATCCTAAGGTACGATCCTGCGGAAGCTCGCATAGTGATCGTCCGTGTAATAACAGGCTTCGGGTCTGCTAGCTGCTCCCCCGCACACAATACGCCGGACACCCCGGTCGCGTGAACCTGGTGTGGCGACGGTGTACTCACGGTAGTAGCCGCGCCTCTGCGCAGGCAGCAGGCGCTCCCGGTTTCCAAACACCTTGCCGTCCTTCTCGTGTGCAAACGGGCCACCCTGATGGATCAGCCTGTAAGTCTGCACGGCAGGTTCCGGCAATGCGGACCCCGAAACCGTGGCTGTAACTTTCGCGGCGCCAAGCTCTTCAGCCCGGACTCCAGCGACGACAAGGCAAGTCAAAAGCGTAAAGCCAGTAAGCACTAACTTGAAGCATTTTGAGCCGTACATGGAAATTACACTTCTCGCAACACCCCGGGTTAACCCCGGAAATTCATGTTCGTAGTGTCGCGCATTTGGTCGGAAAAAGCAAGTCGCTGCCTAATAAGTAAGCAGAAAAAATTCCAGAAAATGCCAAAGAGTTTGCGCTAACTTATCTCGAAATGGCTATCGGGTGGCGTTTGCGTCGGCTACGGTGAGGGCTGTCATGTTGACGATTCGTCGAACGGTGGCGCTCGCCGTCAGGATGTGCACCGGTTTGGCGGCGCCAAGCAGCACCGGGCCGATTGCAATGTTGCCGCCGGCTGCTGTCTTGAGCAGGTTGTAGGCAATATTGGCGGCATCAATGTTGGGCAGCACCAGCAGGTTGGCGTCGCCAGTGAGCGTGCTGTTGGGCATCAGGGTGGCTCGCGCGTGGCCATCAAGCGCAACGTCGCCGTGCATTTCGCCATCTACTTCAAGCCAGGGCGTCTGGGTGCGCAGCAGTTCCAGGGCCTGGCGCATCTTGAGTGCGCTGGGCTGGCTGCTGCTGCCAAAGTTCGAGTGGGACAGCAGAGCTGCTTTCGGTCGGATGCCAAAACGCATCATTTCCTCGGCTGCCATCGTCGTGATTTCAGCCAATTGTTCGGCGCTCGGGTCGTAGTTGACGTGCGTGTCGACAATAAATAGTTGGCGTTCAGGCAACAAAACGCAGTTCATGCAGGCGTAGGTGTCCACATGGGCGCGCTTGCCAATCACCTGATCGATGTACTGCAGGTGCATTGAAGTCGTACCCCAGGTACCACAAATCATTCCGTCGACATCGCCCTTGTGCAGCAGCATGGTGCCTATCAGGGTCAGGCGCCGGCGCATTTCGATCTTGGCGACCTGGGCTGTCATGCCTTTGCGTTCGGTCATACGGTGGTAGGTTTGCCAGAAATCGCGGTAGCGATCATCCTTTTCAACATTGACCACGTCATAGTCATCATCCTGCTGCAGGCGCAGGCCGAATTTCTCGATTCGCTGGGCGATCACATGTGGGCGCCCGATCAGGGTTGGTCGTGCCAGACCTTCATCGACCACAATCTGGGCGGCACGCAGGACGCGCTCTTCTTCGCCTTCGGCGTAGGCTACACGTTTCTTTAGGCCGATCTTCGCGGCAGTGAAGATGGGCTTCATGACGGTGCCGGACGCATAGACGAAACTTTGCAGCTTCTCGCGGTAGGCATTCATGTCCTTGACCGGGCGCTGCGCAACGCCGCTGTCTGCGGCCGCCTGGGCCACCGCCGGCGCAATCTTCATCATCAGGCGCGGATCGAAGGGTTTGGGAATCAGGTACTCGGGACCAAACGCAAGCCGTTCGCCTGCATAAGCAGCAGCCACGACTTCACTCTGTTCGGCCTGCGCCAGCTCGGCAATGGCATGCACCGCGGCAATTTCCATCTCGATCGTGATCGTGGACGCACCTGCATCGAGTGCCCCCCGAAAAATGTAAGGGAAGCACAGAACGTTATTCACCTGGTTGGGGTAGTCGGAGCGACCCGTGGCGATGATTGCGTCGTCGCGCACGGCCTTGACTTCCTCCGGCAGGATTTCTGGCGTCGGATTGGCCAGCGCAAAAATCAGCGGCTTGGCTGCCATCCTGCGAATCATGTCGCCTTTCAGAACGCCGCCAGCCGACAGGCCTAGAAAGACGTCAGCGCCTTCAATGATTTCACCCAGTGTGCGGGCAGACGTCTTTTGGGCAAAGACAATCTTGTCTTCGTCCATCAATTCGGTACGACCTTCATAGACCACTCCCGCCAGATCGGTCACATAGATGTTCTTGCGTGGAATGCCAAGTTTGACGAGTAGCCCAAGGCAGGCGAGTGCCGCCGCGCCAGCACCGGAGGTGACCAGCTTGACGGTTTGAGGGTCCTTGCCGACGACTTTCAGGCCATTCAGGATAGCTGCCCCAACGCAGATCGCAGTCCCATGTTGGTCATCATGAAAGACAGGGATCTTCATGCGCTCGCGCAGCTTGCGCTCAACATAGAAGCAGTCCGGTGCCTTGATGTCCTCCAGGTTGATGCCGCCAAAAGTGGGTTCCAGCGAAGCAATGATGTCGACCAGTTTGTCGAGGTCATGTCTCTCATTGATTTCAATGTCAAACACGTCAATGCCGGCAAACTTCTTGAACAGTACACCCTTGCCTTCCATCACCGGCTTGGCGGCCAGCGGGCCGATGTCGCCCAGGCCGAGCACGGCAGTGCCATTGGTGATGACGGCCACCAAATTGCCGCGACTGGTGTACTTGAAGGCGTTGTTTGCGTCCTTGACGATTTCTTCGCAGGGTGCTGCCACGCCGGGTGAATAGGCCAGCCCGAGGTCATGCTGGTTGACCAACTGCTTTGTCGCAGCGATGCGGATTTTTCCGGGGGTCGGAAACTGGTGGTAGTCAAGGGCGGCACGGCGCAGGATGGCACGCTTTTCTTCAGCGGTCGTGGGTGTCAGCGGCATTTTGTGTCCTTTAGAGGAACTGGCGAAATTCCTCAAACGAGTTGAATCGGAGCGCCAGATGTTGCTCCGATGGATCATCCCAACCGCGACCGGGAGCAAGGAACTCCTGCCTGCTGCAAGGGCAATTCTGTTCGGCGCTTGGGTTACCCATCAGTATAATCTTGACGCGTGCGCGACCTTCTTCCTCTCTGAAAGCACTTCATGGACAATGCAAAGTGGACCTTCGGCCTCACGATGATGATCGTCGGAATGGGTGGAACCTTTCTGACCTTGTGGATACTTGGTCTGGTCATGGACCTGCTGAAAAAGGTCTTCCCCTTGGTCAACACGGCGGAGAGCAAATAACATGTTTGAGAGCCTCCAGACCGGCCTGTATGGACTGACTTCCGGGGTCAGTTATCTGTTCACTCAGGGTGGACCCAATGTGGTCATGCTCCTGGTCGCCGCGGGTTTGCTCTACCTGGGCGTCAAGAAAGAAGTGGAGCCGCTGCTGCTCGTGCCCATCGGGTTTGGGTGCCTGCTCGTCAACATCCCCCTGTCCGACCTGATGGAGCCGGGCGGCCT
>CAZZLB010000156.1:0-6874 GCA_964654655.1 uncultured Rhodoferax sp.
GGAACCGCTTTCCCCCGCGCACCGCGCCAGCGCGGTGTTGGCCATCTCCAGCGACGCGGAGGCGCTCCTGCGCAAACTAGGCCCCGCCTCCTACGAGGAGTGGAAGTCGCGCTTCCTTCCGTTGTACGACTGGGCCCAGGCGAATTCCGGCATCACCATCTCGCTGCCGGCGCCGCCCGCGGGAACGCCGCAGGCCGCGCCCGCGGCAGGCCATGATTCCCTGGAGAATCTCGCCGTCACGCCGCACCAGGCGCAGGGCTTCGCGGGTGTGCACCATTGCGTCGATGTCAATAAACGAAATGACGGCCCCCTCAATCACATTGTCCAGCGTGCGGTAGGGCTGGATGCGCAGCGTGTACCACTTGTCGTCTGTGGTCTTCACCTCAACCTCTTTGGCTGCCAGGGTGTTGAGCACGGCGCGCACATCGGCCACCAGGGTGCTGTAACCAACCAGGTTGGAGACGATGTGGGCCACCGGGCGGCCGATGTCGCCAGCGATCAGGTTGATGACGGTGCTGGCCGCCGGCGTGAAGCGCAGGATGCGCAACTGGTGGTCCACAAACACGGTGCCAATGCCGGTGCCGGCCAGCAGGTTGTTCATGTCGTCGTTGACGCGCGACAGGTCGGTCACCTTGATCTGCAGTTCGGTGTTGACCGTGGCCAGTTCTTCGTTGACGGACTGCAGTTCTTCCTTGGAGGTCTCCAGTTCTTCGTTGGTGGATTGCAGTTCTTCGTTGACCGACTGCATCTCTTCGTTGCTTGACTTGAGTTCTTCGGTGGAGCTCTCCAGTTCTTCGCGCGAGCTTTGCAGGTATTCGTCCTTGATGCGAATTTCCTGGTAGAGGGCGTTGATGCGTGCCTCTGCGTCAAGCTCGGCTGGACTGGCGCCCTCGGCGGGCGCAAGCCGATTGCGCGTGGTCTCGATTGCCTGCTGCGCCGACTCCTCCAGTACCACCAGGAAAAGCGGCGTCTCCGTCGTGTTCTGCGGGTCCCCAGCGAGCGGACTGACGCACAGATTGACCTGGCTGTAGTGGCCATTGGTCTTGACGCTCAGATTGTGCGAGCGCACCGAAGCACCGCTGGTTCTGGCCTGGTGCAGAGCGGTGCTGAGGGCCGGGCGCAGACCTTCGCGCGCCATCTTCAAGATGTTGTTGGTGCCGGCCTCACCCTGTGCGGGCTCCAGGTACATGCCGCTGCGCCCGTGCAGGTAGAGGATGTCACCGTGGCTGTCAACCAGCACGCCGGCGGCGATTACCTGCTGCAGCAACGCGCGCTCGGTGAGCTCGCGCAAGGGCAATTTGACCGGAACAGCCGCCTTCCCGGTGTCAGGTGTCGAACCGAGGACAGCCGCTGTCACATTGGGAAGGAAGCGCCCGGCCAGGGTGCGCTGCAAGCCGAGCAAGCTGTCCTTGCGCTGGTAGAGCTTGGCTTTGCGGTCCATCGGGCTGAACAGGTCGTCAAAGCTGCCAATGCCCTCGGAGGTGCCCAGAAACAGCGTGGCACCCGGATTGAGTGCGTAGTGGAACAGGGGAATCAGCTTCTTCTGCAAATCCGCGCCCAGATAAATCAGCAGGTTGCGGCAACTGATGAGGTCGAGTTTGGAAAACGGCGGGTCCTTGATCAGGTCCTGCTCTGAAAACACCAGCATATCGCGTATGCCCTTGTGAATGCGGTAGGCATGACCACCGGGCTCAGCGACAAAAAAGCGCGCCAGCCGTTCGGGCGATATGTCGGCGGCGATGCTGGCCGGATAAACACCTGCGCGCGCCACGGCAATGGCCTGGCTGTCGATGTCGGTGGCAAAGACCTGGATCGGGTAGCTCTGGCGCAGTACCTCCATGCGCTCCTGCAGCAGGATCGCCAGCGAGTAAGCCTCCTCGCCGGTGGAGCAACCGGTGCTCCAGACCCGGATCACGGCGTCGCCGCGCTTGTCGGCAAAGAGTTTGGGGATGACGCGCGCCTCCAGCACCTCGAAGGCTTCGGGGTCGCGGAAAAAATTGGTGACACCAATCAGCAGGTCGCGAAACAGCGCTTCCACCTCGGGCGGTGTCTCGTGCAGGAACTTGACGTAGTCTTCGATCGCGCTGATCTGCTGCACGGCCATGCGGCGTTCGATGCGGCGGTGAATGGTGCTGGGCTTGTAGCCCGAAAAATCGTGCCGGGTCTGTGCGCGCAACAGAACGAATATTTTCTTCAACGCGTTTTCTGCTCTTGGCGAGTCGATATGCGCCACCTGGCCACCTCTGCCATAGGCGTGCGCTGCGTAGGCAATGAGTTGCTTTGCCATGTCGGCCGGCGCCAGCTGGTAGTCCACCAGACCGGTGGCAATGGCGCTGCGTGGCATGCCGTCGTACTCGGTGGAGTCGGGGGCTTGCGCCATCACCATGCCGCCTTCGCCCTTGATGGCACGCACACCCAGCGTGCCGTCACTGCCGGTGCCCGAGAGCACGATGCCAATGGCGCGGTCCCGTTGGTCCTGCGCCAGAGAGGAGAAGAAAAAATCGATCGGCAGGCGCTGGCCACGTGGCGCCACCGGGTCTAGCAGTTGCAGCGCGCCGCCGAGAAAAGCCATGTCGCGGTTCGGCGGGATGATGTAGGCGCAGTTGATGCGCACCGGCATGCCGTCTTCCACCTCCAACACCTTCATGCGGGTGTAGCGCTGGATCAGATCGACCAGCATGCTCTTGTGGTCGGGCGCCAGGTGCTGCACCAGCACAAAAGCCATGCCGGGATCGACATCGGCCGGCATGCCGGAAAAAAAGACTTCAAAGGCGGCAAGGCCGCCAGCCGAGGCGCCAAGGCCCACCACCGGGAAGCCAGGCTTGTTGATGGAGGCTTCGTCTGCCGCATCTGCAGTGGCGGCAGGGGTGATCGCCGGTGCGGCGCGCTTGGCTGCCGGGCGCTTGGGTGGGATGTTCTTGCTCATGCCGCGTAGTTTAGGGCTTAGGGACGCTGCTGGGCACGCCTCTCCATCATGAAAGTCACGCGGTTGCGGCCCTCATTCTTGGAGACGTACATCGCTGCATCGGCCCACTTCAGCAAGCCCTCCACGCTCTTGTGTTGTGGCTCGATCAGCACGACGCCGATGCTGGCGCTGCATTGGTGCTGGATGCTTTCAAGCTCATTCTGGCCTGGCAAATGGTAGGTCTGGGCCAGGCTGGTGCAGATTTTTTCAGCCAGCTTGTTGGCTTGTTCTGTGGCCTGCGTCCGATCCGCTGCCAGGTCGCCCAGCAGCACCACAAACTCGTCACCGCCAATGCGCGAGACTGTGTCCACGGCACGCACACAGCTGCGCAGCCGGCGCGCCACTTCGACCAACAGCAGATCACCCGCTCCATGCCCGTGCTGGTCGTTCAAGGGTTTGAAATTGTCCAGGTCCAGGTACACCAGTGCCGCAAAGCTCTCGCTGCGCTGGTTGGCAGCCAGGGCCTGCTCCAGGCGGTCCAGCAGCAAACGCCGGTTCGGCAGAGCGGTCAGCGGGTCAATAAAGGCCAGTTGGCGAACCTGCTCCTCCATCATTCTGGTTTGGGTGACGTCCTGCACAGAACCCAGCACCATCAGCGGCTTGCCCTGTGCATCGGACTCCAGGATCCCCAGTGAGTGAGTGATCCTGGCGCTCGAGCCGTCAGCCGGCATGACAATGAACTCGATGTCGTACTTGCTGCCTTCGTCAATCAGGCCCCGCAGGCTTTGATGAACACGCTGCCTGTCCTGTTCGGCAATGCAGGCTTCAAACTGACTTAAGGGAAAACTGCCGGGCACCGCCGGATAGCCGAAGATGCGCATCCCTTCGGCCGAACCCCAGACTTCCTCCGTTGCAAGGTCGTACTTCCAGGAGCCGATGGCGCTGAGGCCCTGGACAATTTCCATCTGCGTTTGGCTCAGGCGCAAGGCGCGCTCGGATTGCTCCAGCGCCAGTTCATCGCGCTTATGCGCGCTGATGTCACTAAGCACCATGCGGATTTCGTCGCCTTGGTCCGTTTGCACGACGCTGCTGATCAGCTTGGCCCAGAAGGGCGGAGCCTGCCCGGTCACCATTTGCAGCTCGAAATCCTGCGTCTGCCGGCTCGCAAGAAGCTGCTTGCGGTGCAGGTAGTAGCTGTCCTGGTGCTGCGCGGCAACGAAGCGGCTGAAGCGCTGGTTGAGCAACTGCTGGCGTGAGCAGCCGAGCAGCTGGACGGCAGTCAGGTTGGCCTGCACAATCAAGCCCTGCTCGCTGACGCTGATATAGCCCACAGGCTGTTGATTTCCACGCAAACTTGACCCCGGTTTTCCATTCAATACTGACCCCACCTGTTGCAGTTTAAAGCCTTGCAATTGGACTGTGGACAAGTTCAGAGAGTTGTTGTTTCTCCTTCTTCGATTGTTGGCTGTTTGACTTTTGAATGCTGTTTCACCGGGGTTGCAACCCCGGTGGCGTTTTTTGTTTTGGCACTGGAGTGTTTGAAACGCCAACTCTGGTTGCCCGTCTCCACGATGTGACAGTGGTGCGTCAGGCGATCCAGCAGAGCGGCAGTCATCTTCACGTCGCCAAATACCTGCGCCCACTCGGCAAACCCCAGGTTGGTTGTGATCAGCACGCTGGTGTGTTCATAGAGCTTGGAGAGCAGGTGAAACAGCAATGCCCCACCGGCTTGGCTGAATGGCAGATAGCCCAACTCATCAAGGATCACCAGATCGACATACATCAGCTTCAAGGCAATCTGACCGGCCTTGCCATGCGCCTTCTCCGCCTCCAAAGCATTGACCAACTCCACCGTGGAGAAGAAGCGTACCCGCTTGGTGTGCTTCTGGATAGCTTCAACACCAATGGCCGTAGCCAGATGCGTCTTGCCGGTGCCAGGACCACCAATGAATACGGCGTTGTGCGCAGCACTGGTGAACTCGGTGCTGTGCAGTCTGCGCACCAAGGTTTCATCCACACTGGCGTGTTCAAACTCGAAGCCGGCCAAATCCCGGTGCATCGGAAACCTGGCAGCGCCCATCTGGTAGGCGGTTGAGCGCACCACGCGCTGGGCTGACTCAGCGGCCATGAGCTGCTGCATGAACGATTCCGGATTGAACTCGGCGTGCCGTGCCTGGGCTGCCAGTTCAGGGAAGCTTGCTGCCATGCCGTGCAAGCTCAGCGCCTTGAGTTGGGCAATGATCTGGGCGCTCATGGATTGGCCTCACCGGACTGGCTGTTTGCACTGACTGCGCGCAAACCGTCATAGCGACCGACGTTGGCAAGAGGCTCTTCGCGCAGTAGCAACGCTGCATGACCGGCCAGTTGCGCGGCCAGGGCGTCGTGCAAATTAGTCGGCGCCGTAGTGGCCTTCAGGCGAGCCAGCACATTGAGAACATGTTCGCCGCTGGGTTTGCCCGCCTCCAGCGCCAACTCCACCGCCACCAACACCGCTTCGAGGCCGTGAATCGGAACCGCAGCCAATACCTGCGCCATGACGCTGTCGCCACCAGTTCGTCGCAACAAGATGGCCTGGAGTTGCTTGAGCGGCTCGGGCATGCCAGCAAACGGAGCACCATTGCGAAGACCGCCGGGTTTGCGCTCCACCAGGCTGATGTAGTGCTGCCAGTCATAAAAGGTCTGGCTACGCTCAAAGCTGCGACTGTGCCTGGCCACCCGTTGGCCATCGGCCACCACAGCGATGTGGTCGTGGTACATGCGCACACTGATGGCCGAGTTGGCGTGCTCGGTCGGTACGCTGTAGCGATTGCGCTCCAGGTGGATCAAGCCGGTGCTCGATACACGGGCCAGTAGTTCGACGTAGCCGTCAAACGCTCTGGGCACGGGCATGAGTCGGGTTTGCTCATCCTGGAGCACGTCGGCCACCTTCAGCGTCGGGTACTCAGGGTGGTTGAGTTCACCCCAGGCTTGTCTGCTTTGCTCACCCAGCCAGGCATTGAGTTCATCCCAGCTGGCCCAGCGGCGCTCTTTGGCATGGTGCCAGATGCTGGTACGCCGGTCGCGCACGTTCTTCTCGACGATGCCCTTCTCCCAGCCACTGGCGACGTTGCAGAATTCGGGCTCGAACAGGTAGTGGCTGCTCATGGCTTCAAAGCGACTGTTGACCTTGCGCTTCTTGCCAGACAGGACCTGATCAACGGCGGTCTTCATGTTGTCGTAGATGCCGCGCTGAGGTACGCCACCAAAGGCTTCAAACGCGCGGGCGTGGGCATCAAACAGCATCTCATGACCCTGACCGGGGTAGGCCACCAGCCAGAACGCACGGCTGGCGCACAGTTTGGTGTGTGCCAACTCGACCCGCCGGCGCAATCCGGCGATGAAGGTGTATTCGGTGCTCCAGTCGAACTGAAAGGCCTCGCCCAGGTGGAACTTCAGTGGGATAAAGGCGCCCTTGGTAGCCGCCAGAGTAACGCTTGCCTTCCAGGTTCGGGCAAAGGCGCACAGGCGGCCGTAGCTGCCGGTGTAGCCCAGCGCACGCAGTTCCAGCCACATCTGTCCTTTGGTGCGTCGCTCACGCTTGTTTCGAGTGCTGTCTGCCTTGAGCCACGTTCGCAAGGTTTCAGCGTAGTTGTCGAGCTTGGTGACGACTCGGCGCGCCGGGTATTTGGGCTCCACCATCTCGCTCTCACGCAACCATGTGCGTACCGTGTTGCGCGACAGGCCCGTCTGTCTGCATATCTCTTTGATCGGCTGTTTGTCCCGAAAGTACAAACGCCGTATCTTTGCCAATGTTCCCACTTTGATCACTCCTGTTTCTCCTGTGCATAACTTCGTACGCACAGTGCTTCTAACAGGGGTCAAATTTGGATGGAAAAAACTGCCTTCAGGGGGTCAATTTTGGGTGGCATTCAACAGTCAGCTATCTGCGCAACTTGATTCATGACACTCGCGGAGAGACCCGCCAGGGAT
>CAZZLB010000157.1:0-6852 GCA_964654655.1 uncultured Rhodoferax sp.
CCGACTTCATCACCGTGGACACTGAGGAGGCCTACCAGGCCGTGCTGACCAGGGGCGGACGACCTCTGCACGTGATTGAGGGCCCGCTGATGGCCGGCATGAACATCGTCGGTGACCTCTTTGGCCAGGGCAAGATGTTTTTGCCGCAGGTCGTCAAGAGTGCGCGTGTCATGAAGCAGGCGGTGGCGCACCTGATTCCCTACATCGAAGAAGAAAAACGCCTGGACGAGGCGGCCGGGCGCGATGTCAAGACCCAGGGCAAGGTGGTGATTGCCACGGTCAAGGGCGATGTGCACGACATCGGCAAGAACATCGTCACGGTGGTGCTCCAGTGCAACAACTATGACGTGGTCAATATGGGCGTCATGGTGGCCTGCCACGAGATCCTGGCGCGGGCCAAAGCTGAAGGCGCCGACATGATCGGGCTGTCGGGCCTGATCACGCCCAGCCTCGAAGAGATGAGTTACGTGGCAAGTGAGATGCAGAAAGACGAGTACTTCCGCACACGCAGGATTCCTTTGTTGATCGGTGGCGCTACCACTTCGCGCGTGCACACCGCCGTCAAGATTGCGCCGCACTATGATGGCCCGGTTGTTTACGTACCCGATGCATCACGCAGCGTAGGTGTGGCGCAGGCGCTGCTATCCGAGCAGGCCACCAGCTACATCGAAGAACTTCAGGCCGACTATGAACGGGTGCGCCAGCAGCATGCCAGCAAAAAGCAGACACCGCTGTGGCCACTGAGCAGGGCGCGCGCCAACAAAACTCCGCTGGACTGGACTAACTTCAATCCGACGCGGCCCAAGTTTCTGGGGCGCCGTGTGTTCCAGAACTTCGACCTCGGCGAACTGGCGCAGTACATCGACTGGGGGCCTTTCTTCCAGACCTGGGATCTGGCGGGCGCGTTTCCGGCCATTTTGAAGGACGAAATCGTGGGCAAGGAAGCCGGCAAGGTTTATGCCGATGGGCAGGCGATGCTGAAGAAGCTGGTCGAAGGGCGCTGGCTGACAGCCAATGCCGTGGTTGGACTTTATCCTGCCAACTCGGTCAATGACGACGACATCGAGTTCTACACCGATGAGTCGCGCAGCAGCGTGGCCCTGACCTGGTACGGGCTGCGCCAGCAAGCGGAGAAGGAGACAGTGGACGGCGTGCTGCGTCCCAGCCGCTGCCTCGCCGACTTCGTCGCCCCCAAAGGCGTGGCCGCCGACTATGCCGGCCTGTTCGCGGTCACCACCGGCATCGGTGTGGGCAAGCGCGAAAAGATGTTTGAAATGGCGCACGACGATTACGCGGCCATTCTGCTCAAGGCGCTGGCGGACCGGCTGGCCGAGGCCTTTGCCGAGTGTCTGCACAAAAAAGTGCGCACTGACCTGTGGGGCTATGCGGCGCAGGAGGCGCTGAGCACAGAAGAGCTGATCGCCGAGAGGTACCAGGGCATACGCCCGGCACCGGGCTATCCGGCCTGCCCCGATCACAGTGTCAAGACCGGCCTGTTCGAACTCCTGCAATGCCAGGACATCGGCATGGGCCTGACCGACAGTCTGGCCATGACGCCGGCGGCCAGCGTGAGTGGCTTCTACCTGGGCCACCCGCAGAGCTGCTATTTCAACGTCGGCAAGATCGGCGAGGATCAATTCAACGATCAGGGCAGCCGACGTGGCATGAGCGAAGCAGCGCTGCGGCGCCTGTTGGCACCGGTCTTGTAGTCAATGGATTGCCGCGCCCTGCGGGCTCGCAATGACGCGCAATCGTCATCGCGAGCGGAGCGTGGCGATCCATGCAATCAACTTGCCAGTGCGTAACGCTGGGCCAGCATCAGGGCGCCAACACCGACCAGGCTCATTGCCAACAGCAGCCACAGCGCCTCCGTGTAGCCGCCCACCGGCGTCCACAGCAAGCCGACCATCAGCGGGGCTCCCGCTCGCGCCAGCGCCAGTGGCAGACCCAGCGCACCGTTGAGCGTGGCCACATGATCGCGGTTCACGTACTGCGCAATGGCGGTGCCCTTGACGATCGTCAGCATGCCGTTACCCAGACCGTAGAGCAGCACAAACAGCACAACCCCGATCTGACTGCCGCTTGACGCTGGAACAGCCAGCAGGGCCAGCAAACCCAGTGGCAGCAGGCACGGTATGAGTCGATTCGCCAGATGCAGATCAAAATATCGCTCGAAGAAGAACAGCAGCAAGCGTCCCAACACCTGGATCGCGCCTATGCTGGCCGGGATGGCAATCACCCAGGCCTCACTCATGCCAGCTTCGCGCAACAGGCTCACCATGTGCGCCGGCAGCGCGGCGGTCACTGCCATCAGCAGAATGACAAAAAAACCGATCAGCAGAAAGGGCGCACTGCGAAGCAGTTGGCGCAAGCCCGGATCCGCATGTTCTGCATGGGCTTGGGGTCGTACCCGGCGCGCTGGTGCACCGCGCAAGGTGAGCGCATGCAAGGGGGCGCACAGCAGCAGGTGAAAGCCGGCCAGCAACACCAGCGCCTGGCGCCAGCCCCAGTTCGCGATCAGCCAGGCCGTGAACGGAATGAACACCGTACTGGCCAGTCCACCCAGAAAAGTCATGATGATGATGGCACGGCGGAAGTCATCCGGAAAGCGGCGCGTGACGACGGCAAACACGGGCGAATAAAGAATAGCCGTCATCGCAGCCCCCAGACCCGCCCAGACCGCATAAAAACCCGCGATGCCTGAGACACGGGAATGCATCAGCAAACAGAGCGCCGCCAGCAAGGAGCCGCATGTCATCACCACGCGCTCGTGGCCCGCATCAATCCAGCGCCCCACAGGGTAGGCCATCAAGCCCTCGACCAGCAAGGCCAGACTGAATGCCAGGGAGGACTGCGCCCGGCTCAATCCCAGTTCCTGCTCTATCGGCCCCATCACCAGTGAGAAAGTATAAAAAACACTGCCCCAACTGATCAGTTGCGCCAGCGAGAGCCAGCCCACCATCGAGCGATCGTGCGAAGTCGGGGGTTGCATCGATGAATTATGCTTAGCTTTTGCACGTACACTTTGCAAAGCTGACAAAAACCCATGAGACGGACCATAGCCAACCTGACGACCAGCCTGATGGGCTTGCTGGGTGATAGCACGCCAGAAGCGAGCTCAAAAAGCCGCATCGCAGCAATTCGCCAAGCCATGCTGGACCAGTTTGCGGACTTGCCCAACAGCCCGCAAGTCTCCAAGATGCGCGCCCGGATACCTTATGCACCGGACCTTCAGACCCTTTGGTACCTGCGCGCTGACATGATGACACTACTGGCTGCAGCATTGGGTGAATCGGTCGCAACCGAACGTCTGGCGGCGGTTACCGCACTCTTCGACGGCTTATTGCCTGCCGCGCAGAAATCACGCCCGCATCGCCTGGGGCACTGAGCGACGGTACTGCATGGCTTCGGCCACGTGCGTCACCTGCACGCTGCGCGCTGCGGCCAGATCGGCAATGGTGCGAGCCACTTTCAGGGCACGGTGCGTGCTGCGGGCCGACCATCCGAGTCGCGTTGCGGCAATATTGAGAAACCTGGCGGCGGCATCATCAAGCAGCAGATGCGTTTCGATTTCCTTCGCCTGCAGTGCCTGGTTCAGCTTGCCCTGACGCACCATGGCACGCTCGCGCGCCGCGCCACAACGCAGGCGGATGGCGGCGCTGGTTTCACCTGACTGCGCCTGCATCAGATCGGCCACAGCGAGCGCCGGCACTTCGACATGCAGGTCGATGCGGTCAATCAAGGGTCCACTGAGCTTGCTCTGGTAGCGCGCCACCTGGTCCGGCGTGCAGCGGCAGCTCTTTTGCTGCGAGCCGAGATAGCCGCAGGGACAGGGATTCATGGCCCCTATCAGCTGAAAGCGTGCCGGGAACTCCGAGCGCCGTGCCGCCCTGGAGATGGTGATCGTGCCGGACTCCAGTGGCTCGCGCAGCGCTTCCAGCGCGGCACGGGGAAACTCCGGCATTTCGTCAAGATACAACACACCGTGATGCGCCAGCGAAATCTCGCCGGGGCGTGGCGGTGAGCCGCCGCCTACCAGCGCCACGGCGCTGGCTGTGTGGTGTGGACTGCAGGTCGGTCGCTGTGCCCAACGATCCAGAGAAAAGCGTCCTGCCAAACTGGCTACAGCCGCACTCTCCAGCGCCTCGTCGGTGCTCATGGCCGGCAACAGCCCGGCGAAACGTTGCGCCAGCATGGACTTGCCAGCACCGGGTGGCCCCGTCAGCAACAGGCTGTGCCCGCCGGCAGCGGCGATCTCCAGTGCGCGCTTGGCAGCCACTTGCCCTTTCACATCGCTCATCTCGGGGTACTGAGCGAGCGCGGCATGATGCGCTGTGCTGACCCTTGCCCAGCCAGGTGCAGGCTCGGGTGGCACGCCATCAGCCGCAGCGGGCATGAAGTGCCGAACCACGTCAAGCAGATGACAGGCGCTATAGACCTGGGCGTCGGGAACCAGGGCCGCCTCTTCGGCGCTGGCCGGGGGCAACACAAGGCGCGTGACCACGCGCTCGGCGTGCAATGCCAGGCTCATGGCCAGCGCACCGCGCACTGGCCGCAGTTCGCCTGAAAGAGACAGTTCACCAGCAAACTCGTAGCCCGCCAGGCGCGAGGCATCGATCTGCCCGCTGGCCGCCAGAATGCCCAGTGCGATGGGCAAATCGAAGCGCCCGGAATCCTTGGGTAAATCAGCGGGCGCGAGATTGACCGTGATGCGCTTGTTGTGGGGGAATTCGAGCGCCGAGTTCTGAATCGCAGAGCGCACCCGCTCGCGTGCTTCCTTGACTTCAACTTCGGCCAGGCCAACCAGAGTGAAACTGGGCAAGCCGTTGGCCAGATGGACTTCCACGGTCACGGCGGCCGCCTCCAGCCCAAGCAGGGCCCGGCTTTGCACCAGCGACAGACTCATGTGGTTTCCTCTCCAAAAGAGTGCGGCCTGATTCTTTGAGCGCCGCCCATGCGCACCATGGCAGTGCGAACTGTTTTTTTATACAGACATCTTAACGCCTCAGTAACAGACTGGTTTACAGAGAGGACGCCCTCTTCGAAATATGGTTGGCATGGACTGTGCATGGGGCTGTCATCCCTTAACTCACCCGGAGAACCGCATGAAGCTCAATCAACCCACCGTCCTCGTCCTCTCCACCCTGCTGGCAAGCGGCGCAGCGATGGCACAAACCAAAGCGCCGGAACCCGACTTCACCCTGTCCTACAACGTCGGTGCCACTACCGACTACCGCTTCCGGGCCATCGCACAGACTTCCACCAAGCCCGCGCTGCAGGCCGGCGTTGACTTCGCCCACAAGAGCGGTCTGTACCTGGGTGCCTGGACTTCCAATGTCAGCTGGATCAAGGAATACGCCGGCGCGACCGACGGCTCGCTGGAGCTTGACCTGTACGGCGGTTACAAGGGCGAAATCGCCAAGGATCTGAGCTATGACCTCGGCCTGATCACTTACCAGTATCCCGGCAACACCGCCGCCGTCAATGCCAATACCACCGAGGTCTATGCGGCTCTGACTTATGGTCTGGTGACAGCCAAATACAGCGTTGCCACCGGCAACTTCATCGCCAACCCGAACAGTTCGGGCAGCGCCTATTTCGAAGTGGCCGCCACTTTCGACCTGGGTAACGGATTGACGGTGACACCGCACCTGGGTCGCCAGGCGATCCCCAATGTCGCGGGCAATGCTGGCAATTACACCGACTATTCAGTGACCTTGGCCAAGGACTATGGCAATGGCGTGTCAGTCACCGTGGCAGCGTTGGGAACGAACGCCGACAAGCCCTTCTATACCGACACCAAAGGCAAGTTCCTCGGTGACAGCGCCCTGGTGCTCGGTGTGAAGTACAGCTTCTGATGACGTCTTTGTTGTCACCCCACCAGGAGAACACATGAAACTTGTAACTGCCATCATCAAACCCTTCAAGCTCGACGAGGTCCGCGAAGCCCTCTCGGCGATCGGCGTGCAGGGTATTACCGTCACTGAAGTCAAGGGTTTTGGTCGTCAAAAAGGCCATACCGAACTGTACCGGGGTGCCGAGTACGTTGTTGACTTTCTGCCCAAGGTCAAAGTCGAGGCTGCAGTGGCCGACGAACTGGTTGATCGCGTCATCGAAGCCATCGAGAGCGCGGCGCGCACCGGCAAGATCGGCGACGGCAAGCTGTTTGTCTACAACCTGGAGCAGGTCGTCCGTATCCGCACCGGCGAAACCGGCGCACAAGCGCTCTAACCCGACCACGAGAACACTGACATGAAAAAATTACTTGCTTCCCTTACGCTGGGTTTGAGTCTGTTGGCCGGTGGCACGGCCGCTCTGGCACAAGCCCCCGCTGCGGCACCGGCCGCCACCGCATCCGAAGCTGCCAAGCCGGCCTCCGCGCCGGCTGCGGCTGCCTCCGCAACAGCCACCCCCGCAGCTGCCGGGGCCAGCGCCCCCGCCGCCGCTGCGTCCGCAGCACCTGCACCGGTGCCGAACAAGGGAGACGTGGCCTGGATGATTGTTGCCACCGCCTTCGTCATCATGATGTCCATCCCAGGTTTGGCACTGTTCTATGGCGGCCTGGTACGCAGCAAGAACATGCTGTCGGTGCTGATGCAGGTGTTCGTCACCTTCTCCATGATCGTCGTGCTCTGGTGCCTGTACGGCTACAGCCTGGCTTTCACCGAGGGCAACCAGTTCATCGGCGGTTTTGACCGTATCCTGATGAAGGGTCTGTTCGATCCGATGAAGGGCGAATTTGCGATGGCCGCGACTTTCAGCAAGGGGGTGGTCCTGCCTGAGCTGCTGTTCATGGCGTTTCAGGCGACCTTTGCTGCCATCACCTGCTGTCTGATCATCGGCGCATTTGCC
>CAZZLB010000158.1:0-6793 GCA_964654655.1 uncultured Rhodoferax sp.
ATTGACTGGCAACGCGCTGACTGGTTCAAGAACCTGATGCACGGGCAGTTCGGACGCGTCCGGTGCCAGGTTGGCCAATGCAAATGCGCCGCCCGTACCTGCCATGAGCAGCGCTGCAAAAATGGCAGCAACTCGTTTCGGGTATTGCCGGACAGTCCGACTCGCGGAAGCCAGCACGGCCTTACCGGCGCAAAGAAGTCTGTTGATCAAAAGAAGTGTTCCAGGGACGACAGATTAGGTGCGATGTCGAAGAGACAGGAAAAGCATGCGAGCGGGGCGAATTAAAATCAAGCGCAAGAGCGAGCGACGAGTATAACTGCGCTGTGCCGTAACGCATCAAGAAAAACCCCTATGAATCAAGCTTCAACATCTCCGTTTTCCGTAACAGACCGTGTCCGTGAAGCCCTGGCGGTGACCCTGCGCGGCTGCGAAGAACTGATCCCTCAGGAAGACTGGGTCAAGAAGCTGGTGCGTTCCGAGGCCACCGGTATACCGCTGCGTATCAAGCTGGGACTGGATCCGACCGCACCCGATATCCACATCGGTCACACGGTAGTGCTGAACAAGATGCGCCAGCTGCAGGATCTGGGACATACCGTGATTTTTCTGATTGGGGATTTCACTACGCTGATTGGCGATCCGTCAGGTCGCAACAGCACGCGCCCGCCCCTGACGCGTGAGCAAATCGAGGTCAATGCCCAAACCTACTACCGTCAGGCCTCCATGGTGCTGGATCCGTCCAAGACCGAGATTCGTTACAACAGCGAGTGGGGAGACGCTCTTGGCTCGCGCGGCATGATTCAACTGGCTGCCCGTTACACGGTGGCGCGCATGATGGAGCGCAATGATTTTTCCGACCGTTTCAAGTCCGGAACACCGATCAGCGTGCATGAATTTCTCTATCCTTTGATGCAGGGCTATGACAGTGTGGCGCTCAAGAGTGATCTTGAGCTCGGTGGGACCGACCAGAAGTTCAATTTGTTAGTGGGCCGTCACTTGCAGACTGAATATGGTCAGGAGCCGCAATGCATTTTGACCATGCCGCTGCTGGAGGGGCTCGATGGTGTCGAGAAAATGTCCAAGAGCAAGAACAACTACATCGGTATTTCGGAAGACGCCAACACCATGTTCGCCAAGGTACTGAGCATTTCCGATTTGCTGATGTGGCGCTGGTATACCCTGCTGAGCTTCCGCAGTGAGGCCGAGATAAGCGCCTTGAAGGCGCAGGTTGATGCCGGTCGTAACCCAAAGGAAGCCAAGGTCGCCCTGGCGCGCGAGATCACCGCTCGCTTTCATTCTCTTGCAGCGGCCGACGCGGCTGAGCAGGATTTCATTAATCGCAGCAAGGGGGGGCTGCCGGATGAAATCGCTGAGGTGTCGCTGCCACTGGACGAAGCGGGCAGCCCGTTGGGCTTGGGTGCGCTGCTCAAGCTGGCCGGATTGACAAACTCCGTGGGGGAGGGAAACCGCCTGATCGATGGGGGTGGTGTGCGCCTGGATTCTGTTGTGGTCAGCGACAAGGGCCTGAAACTGGGGCGCGGCAGCTACATCCTGCAGGTCGGCAAGCGCAAGTTTGTCAAGGTCACACTCGGCTGAGTTGGCATGGTTTCGCTGCTACCGGTCCGATTTCTGACACCGCAGCGACTGCTTTGGGCTTCCATTGCGGTGGCCGTCATCACGATTGTGCTCAAGACGCTGGCCTGGTACGTCACGGATTCGGTTGGCTTGCTGTCGGACGCGATGGAGTCTTTTGTGAACCTGGCCAGCGCCATCTTTGCGCTGATGATGGTGACCATCGCGCAGCGCCCGGCCGATGAGGAGCATCCCTATGGACATCACAAGGCCGAGTACTTTTCGTCCGGCTTTGAAGGCGTGCTCATTGTGGGCGTCGCCCTTGGCATCATCTGGGCGGCGGCGTGGCGACTGTTTGAACCGCAGCCCTTGCAGGAACTGGGCTGGGGCCTGACCTTGTCGGTATTGAGCTCGGGGCTGAATGGCCTGCTGGCCTGGGTCATGTTCAGCTCGGCCAAAGTGCATCGATCCATTGCGCTGGAAGCCGATGCCAAACACCTGGTGACCGACGTATGGACATCCGGTGGTGTCGTGCTGGGTCTGGCCGGTGTGGCTCTGACGGGCTGGGTCTGGCTCGATGCGCTCGCCGCCATAGGCGTCGCATTGAATATTCTGTGGGAGGGTGGGCACTTGATGTGGCGTTCCTCTCAGGGATTGATGGATGAAGCAGTAGAGCCGGATGTGTTGCAAGAGATCCAGAAAACGCTGGCAGTTTTTGACCACCACACGATTCGTTTCGACCATGTGGCTACCCGTCGTTCGGGTCAGCGCCGCTTTGTTGACATGCATATGCACATGCCAGCCAGTTGGTCGCTGGGGCGGGCTGCGGCGGTACGCACCAGTGTGGAGCAGGCGCTTATGAGAGCAGTGCCTGGCTTGCGGGCCACGATTCAACTTCTGCCCAGCGATGTGGAAGCGCATTTTGACGATGCCCGTGACGTGAAATGAAATCCACTGGCAGAACGGCATGATTGCCTTGTTGCAGCGGGTCAGTCAGGCGCGGGTTGTGATTGACGACCAGGTGGTTGGCGAGATCGGCGAAGGCCTGCTGGTACTGCTGTGCGCCGAACATGGTGACAGCGAGCTTCAGAGCGACAAGATGCTCGCCAAGATTGGCAAGTTGCGCATCTTCAGTGACGATGCAGGCAAGATGAACCGCAGTGTGCAGGATATGGACGGTGCCGGGCGACAGGGCGGGCTGCTGGTGGTCAGCCAGTTCACCTTGGCCGCCGACGCCTCGGGGGGCAACCGGCCGAGCTTCTCGGCGGCGGCCCGGCCCGAGCAGGGGCGCAGACTGTACGAGTATTTTGTAGCGCAGGCCAGGCGCGTCCATGCCGACGTGCAGACCGGCCGGTTTGGCGCTGACATGGAAGTGCATCTGGTGAACGACGGACCCGTGACGATTCCCTTGCGCATGGCGCCTGAGGCACATCAAATGCGGGTTGATTAGCAGGTTCGCTCCAGCGAGGCGATGTCATAATCGCCGGGCGCTTCGGGGTCAACCTGTCAAATGCAAAAAAACAGTCTCAAGCTCAAGTTCGGCTTTTATCTGATCATCGTCCTGTCAACGGCGATGTTGCTGTTCACGTGGCTGATTCTCAAGCACCGGCAGGAAGACATGCAGGGTGTGGTCGCGCGACACGTGACCCAACTCTCCGAGATGGTGGTGGCCAGCACGCGCTACACGATGCTGGTCAACAAGCGCGATATTGTCGAGAAGATCATCGAAGACCTGGGCAAGCAGAATGGTATTGAGCGGATTCGTGTCATCAGCAAGGACGGCACCATCATTCACTCGAACCGAAAGTCCGAGGTGGGTTATTCGGTCGAACAAAAGGACGAACCCTGCATCAACTGCCATCTGTCGAGTCAGCCTTTGAAGAATGTTCCGGACGAGAAGCGCTGGAAGATCATAGAGACCGCTGGCGGCCACCGCGTTCTTGGCACCATGCATGCCATCCGCAATGAAGCCTCGTGCTCATCTGCTTCCTGCCACGAGCACCCGGCCAATCAGTCGGTGTTGGGGGTCGTGGATGTTGCCTATTCGCTCGACGAGATGGACCAGTCGATGCGCTCGCATGCCATTCACGTGATCAGCATTTCGGTCGGCTTCATCCTTCTGTTTGCTCTGACCATCGGACTCCTGCTGCAGCGGCTGATTTATTTACCCCTGAGGGACCTGGAGACAGGTGCCAAGGATGTGGCAGGTGGCAAGCTGGATCAGGCCATTCCGGTGCGCAGCGGTGATGAATTCGGTCTCGTTGCCGGTTCTTTCAATCAAATGACCGCAGCACTCAATCAGTCCCGACAGGAAATGCGGGACCTGGTGCAAACGCTGGAGCACAAGGTGTCCGAGCGAACCCAGGAACTTCTTGCTGCCAAGGCCGAGGTGGCTCAAGGAGAAAAGCTGGCTTCGATCGGTGTACTCGCTTCCGGCATTGCGCATGAGCTCAACAATCCGCTGACCGGTGTGCTGACCTTCACCTCACTGATGCGCAAAAAGGCGCCAGAGGGCAGTGAGGACGCAGAAGATCTGGATCTTGTGATCCGTGAGACCAAACGTTGCGCCAGCATCATCAAGCGCCTGCTTGATTTTGCGCGCGAAAAAGTCCCGGTCAAGGGCTTCTTCAGCCTCGATCGAGTGATCGAGGACACGGTGCGTTTCGTCGAGCGGCCGGCCTCCTTGCAGCAAATTGAAATCGACACCGATCTTGATCCGGGTCTGCCCCAGATTTGGGGTGATGCGGATCTGATCAAACAGGTTATCCTGAATTTGCTGGTCAATGCCCAGCAGGCCATCGAGGGCAAAGGAAATGTCACTGTGCGCAGCCGTCCCGCTGCAGGTAGTGGCAAGACGGGCGTCGATGCCGCGCCTATGGTGGAAATAGCCGTGATCGATACGGGATGCGGGATTCCGCAGGCAAACTTGCAGCGGATTTTTGATCCGTTTTTTACGTCCAAGGAAGTTGGCAAAGGAACCGGTCTGGGCTTGTCCGTGAGCTATGGCATTGTCAAGGCTCACGGTGGCAAGATCACCGTGGAGAGCGTTGTCGGGACCGGAACCACCTTCCGCATCTATCTACCGATAATGCCACCATCGAACGAAACCGAACGCCCTGCAGATGAGAGTAACCCATGAGTGCAAGAATCCTGATCGTTGATGACGAGGAGATTGTGATTCGGAGCTGCCGACGCATCTTGAGCGACGGTGAGCTGTATAACGTCGATTCGACGCAGGACGGCGCCTCTGCCTTGCGCAAGATTGAAGAGAGCGAGTATGACCTGATGGTGCTCGACATCATGATGCCGGGCATCGATGGTCTGGAGGTGCTACAGCAGGTCAAGGAGCGCCATCCCGATGTCGATGTGATCATGGTGACCGGCTTGTCCCAGATCCAGACGGCGGTCAAGGCCATGAAGCTTGGCGCTTTTGATTATTTGTCCAAACCCTTTGATCCGGATGAACTCAAGCACGTCGTCGATCGTGCCCTGGAGCGTCGGCGACTGTTGCAGGAAAATCGCGACCTCAAGAACGAGGTTGGCTCCAAGTACCGGTTTGAGAACATTGTTGGCGCCAGCGCGCCGATGCAGGCTGTCTACGCCCTGATTGCCAAATGCGCGCCAACCAACACCACGGTTCTGATCACTGGTGAGAGCGGCACCGGCAAGGAAATGATCGCCCGTGCCATCCATTACAACAGCCTGCGCAAGGATCAGCCTTTTGTTACGGTGGATTGCAATACCCTGAGTGAAAACCTGCTCGAGAGCGAGTTGTTCGGTCACACCAAGGGCTCGTTCACCGGTGCCGTGGCAAACAAGAGAGGCATGTTCGAGGTTGCCAACAACGGAACGCTGTTTCTCGATGAGTTCGGCAATATTCCGCTTTCAACGCAAGCCAAATTGCTGCGTGTCATTCAGGAGCGCGAATTCAGGGCGGTGGGCAGTACCGTCGTCCAGAAGACCAACGTCAGGTTGGTCACCGCCACCAACAAGGACCTCAAGGCGATGGTCGCCGAGGGAACTTTCCGTGAGGATCTGTACTATCGGGTCAACGTCTTCCCGATCCATGCGCCAGCGTTGAAAGAGCGACGTGACGACGTTCCGGCGCTGGCTTTCCACTTCCTGAAGGTCTTCAGCAACGAGCTTGAGAAGCCGGTGTCCGAGATCTCCGAGGCTGCCATGAGCACGCTGGTCAACTATGACTGGCCGGGTAATGTGCGGGAGCTTGAAAACACCATGCACCGGGCCATTATCCTGGCTTCAGACAAATCGATTCACCGCGCCCACCTTGTCAACATCATTGATAACGAGCCGCGTTTGGATCTTGAAGTACCAAGAACCGGCGAGGACCTCAAGCGGCTGAAGAAGATCGCCAGGGAGAAATCGGTCGAGGACGTCGAGAAACTGTTTATTCAGGAGACGCTCAAGAGAAACGGCTCCAACGTCACCAAGAGTGCTGAAGAAACCGGTATGCAACGGTCCAATTTCCAGGCACTCATGAAGAAGTACAACATCCGGGTCCGCGATACCGAATACGACCCGGACGAGCCGGAAGCTGCCTGAGATATTGAAGTCCTGGCGCCTTGCACCAGGGCGTGGTGCATGTCCTCAGGAAGCGTCGTGCTTGGGTTCGTCCTCGATTTCTTCGTAGCCGGTGATCATCGCTTTGAAGTGGGCCGACGGTGTGTGACCCAGGCTGGCCAGGTACACGTGCACGATCATGAAACCGCAGAAGACGATGAACAGCAGGACATGCACGGTATCGACGACGCGCACTCCGCCGAGCGCTTCAACAATTGACGAGAAACGTCCCACATCCCACATCAGCAGTCCGGTGAAGAACATGATGGGCACCAGCAACATCATGATGATCTGGTAGAGCATGCTTTGCAGGGCATTGAACTTCTTGTAGGCGTTCGGATGATGCGGATTCGGCTCACCCCGGAAGATGCCGTAACCATAAAACTGCATCTGGCGAAAGCTCGCTTGAAAATACTTCTTCGGACTCAGCTCAGGGTGATAGACCTTGATCTTGTCGCTGGACAGGTAGTAGCCCAACCAGACAAAGAAGTTGGCAATCAGAATGAAACCAATCCAGTTGTGCACCACGACCGCCGTTCTGAAAGGGATCAGATGGATCAGATCAAGGTACCTGATCTGCAAGCCAGTGGCGATAAGGAGCAGGAAACCGAAGGCGTTGGTCCAGTGCCAGAGTCTGACG
>CAZZLB010000159.1:0-2536 GCA_964654655.1 uncultured Rhodoferax sp.
TGCCTTGTCGCCACGCAGGCGGGCGTTGGCTGAGAGCACCAGCATGTGGTAGTAGGGCGAAAGCGCTTTGGGCAATTCGGCCTTCAACATGGCGTCGGACTCGTCAGGCAAACCGGCCTCGCTGAGCACATCGGCCGCATTCGGAATGACGGCCTGACGCTCGTAAGTGCTGCCGGCAGCCTTGTCCGCAGCAGACACCGCAGCGCGGACCTGCGTCAGCAGCGCTGCATCGAGCGCGGTCTTGTCGTCCTTGGCCCGACCGACTTTGGCCAAGCCCACTTTGCCTGCGATGGCAGACAGCCGATCGGCATTGGAGAGACTGGCGTCGGCAGCAAACTGGTCCAGTGCCAGGTTCCACGATGCGAGCAGACTGGCGCGCTCGCTGCTGCCGGCAGCGCTGAGCCATTCCAGCAGGTCGGGCGCGTAGTTCACCAACTGGTCAAAATTGCTGCGTCGCAGCGCAGCATCAGCCAGAATCTGCTGCACGCGCGCCAGCGCAGCCGCTTTGTCTGGCAGCGCGGACTTCTCCTGCGCCGCAGCCACCATCGCCTTCAGTGCCAGTCGTGAAGCCGCTTCTGCCTGCGCCGGCGGGCAGAGCTGCGCCAGCTTGTGCAGCGTCAGGGCACGATCTTTTTGCGCGACCAGCTGTGCCTCATCCTGCTCCCAGGAGTAGAAGGCCAGTTGTCGCCAGGCCTCGGGTGACAGCTTGGCCTGCCCACCGCTTTGTACAGCACTCAGCGCTTCCTTGACCGAGCTGCCAGACGCCAGCCCAAGATTCAGTGCTTCCATGTACTGCGAAGGCTGCACCTCGCCCGGCAAGCGCGTCAATTCGCTGCCGTCGGACCGCAGCAGAATCATGGTCGGATAGCCGCGCACCTTGAAATGGGCACCGAGCTTTTGTGCGCCTGCCGTGTCACCATCCAGGTACACCGGAACGAACGACTTGCTGCGCTCAATGAAGTCCTGCCGGTTGAAAACCGTCGCCTTGATCTGATTGCAGGGCGGGCACCAAACCGCGCCCCAGTACAGGAAGACCGGCTTGTTGGTCGCCTTGGCCTGGGCGAAGATAGCGTCCATATTGGCGCCATCGGGCTTGACCCAGGCCACCGTGGAAGCAGCCGCATGCGGCGCCGCCGCCGGCACCTCGGGCGCCTTGGAGCAGGCCGGCAGGGTCAGCGCGCAGGCTACGGCCGAGACCACATACCAAGCGCGACATGGACTGCCACGGCCTGCGGCCTCGCAGTGACGATCAGGAGTGGATTTGTCATTGCGAGCGAAGCGCGGCAATCCATTCATCTTGTGCTCCTCAAACAGCGACCGCCAGACCGCGCGGTATGGCACCCAGCAGTTGTTGCGTATAGGGGTGCTGTGGCCGGGCGTAAATTTCCTCGGCGCTGCCGCGCTCGACCACTTCACCCTGACTCATCACCAGAATTTCGTCGGCCATGTACTTCACCACAGCCAGATCGTGGCTGATGAAGACATAACTCAGGCCAAACTCCTCCTGCAAATCCAGCAGCAGGTTGAGCACCGTGGCTTGCACGCTGACATCCAGTGCACTGACACTTTCATCGCAGACGATGATTTCCGGCTTCATGGTCAGGCAGCGTGCAATCGCGATGCGCTGGCGCTGGCCACCCGAAAACTCGTGCGGATACTTGCCGAAGTCTTCGCGCGTCAGTCCCACTTTTTCGATCAGTTCGAGCGCCAGCCGCGCCCTGTCGTCCTCGCTGTTGCCGATACCATGAATGCGCATCGGCTCGATCAGGATCTGGCCAACTGTAAAGCGTGGGTTCAGACTGGCGTAGGGGTTCTGAAAGATGATCTGGATACGGCTGCGGTAAACCTGCATCCGGGCCGCGCTGAGCTGCGCCAGATCGACACCTTCAAACATGATGCTGCCGGTACTCGCCTCGGTCAAACGAGTCAACATCATGCCGATGGTGGTTTTGCCAGAACCGGATTCGCCCACCACGCCCAGTGTGCGCCCTTTGTAGAGCGAAAAGTCTGCGTGTTTGACCGCGCTGAAAACGCTGCGCTTGAACAAGCCTGACTTGAGAGCATAGTCCTTGCCCAGGTTCTTGACTTCAATCAGCGCGGCACCGGTGATGGGCGCAGCATGGCGTTGCTCGGTACACAGCGGCCGATTGTTCACGATGTCGTCGATCACAGCGAGCCGGCGCGGCCGCGAGTCCAGGCGCGGACGACAGGCCAACAGCGCCTGGGTGTAGGCGTCGGTCGGGGCGCTGAAGATGCGCTGCACACTGCCAGCCTCGCGCACTTCGCCGCCGCGCATCACCACCACCTGATCCGAGATTTCCCCCACCAAACCGAGGTCGTGACTGATGAACAGAATGCTCATCTTCTGGCGTTGTTGCAGCCCGGCCAGCAAGTCCATGATCTGGCGCTGCACCGTCACGTCCAGCGCGGTCGTCGGTTCGTCGGCGATCAAAAGTTTGGGTTCGCAGGCCACCGCCATCGCAATCATGACGCGCTGCTGCTGCCCGCCGGAGAGTTCGTGCGGGTAGGACTTGAG
>CAZZLB010000159.1:2636-6779 GCA_964654655.1 uncultured Rhodoferax sp.
GGCGTTTTCCGGCAACAGCCGCACGATGCTCATGGCGCTGACACTCTTGCCGCTGCCCGATTCACCTACCAGTGCCACCGTGCTGTTGGCGGGGATGTCAAAACTCACGCCGCGCACCGCTTCCACGGTCTCGGTCTTGCTCATGCGGAAGGACACGTGCAGATCCTGCACACTGATCAATGGGTTCATGTTCTTCTTCCTGCCTAGCGTAGTTTCGGATCCAGCGCGTCGCGCAGGGCATCGGTCAACAGGGCAAAGGCTGTGACGAAGGTCGCCATGAAAGCAGTTGCGGCCACCAGTTGCCACCACTTGCCCTGCACCAGTTCGGTCTGCGCCTCCGACAACATGGTGCCCCAGCTGACCATGTCGATCGGTACGCCCAATCCCAGGAAAGAAAGAATGACTTCCGCCTTGATAAAGCCGACCACGTGCAAACTGAGCTGCACCAGCACCACGTGGCTGATGTTGGGCAGGATGTGGGTGAACATGCGCGAGGCGTGCGTGGCGCCAATGGCCTCGGCGGCGCGCACGTACTCGCGCGAGCGGTGCTTCATGTACTCAGAGCGCACCAGACGGTAAATGCCGGTCCAGCCGACCAGACTCAGTATGATGACCACCGTCCAGGCGCCGCTGCCCAGCGTACCCGCCAGGGGCCCGGACTTGAGGACGGCCGCCAGCGCAAACACCAGCAGGATGTAGGGAATGGCGGTAAAGACGTTGTAGACCCATTCCAGAAAGTCCCCGATTCGCCCGCCGAAATAACCACCCAGAGCGCCCAGGACCGTGCCTATCAAGGTAGCAAACAAGGCCGCAGTCAGTCCCACGGTAATGGACACCTGAGCGCCCTTGATGACCTTGCTCAGCACGTCGCGCCCGAGCTGGTCGCCGCCTAGCGGCAGGGTGTCGGATTTCTGCGTGGTGGTGGCCTTGAATTCGGCGGCGCGTTTCTTCCATTCTTCGTAACGCGGCGCCAGCGGATCGACATCGCTCATATCGACGCTCGGCCCGGCAATCGCGTCGATCACCGCCGTTTGCGAGCCATCGACGATTTTGCCGACGATGTGCGGCGGCGCAAACGGTGTGCCGACTTCCTTCTGCCAGTCCTTTGCGACCAGGCCCATTTGTGCCAGCATCACCAGAACAATGAAGAACAGCGTCACACCCAGTGACACCATGCCGACCCGGTCGTTCTTCAGACGCGTCCATGCCTGCGCCCAGACGCCGGGTGAACGCGGCAAGGCCTGCAATATTTCTGTGCTCATTTCAGTGTCACCCTCGGATCAACAAACTTGTACAGGACGTCGGTGATCAGGTTGATCACCATGGTCAGTGCCGCCAGATACACGGTGGCGGCCTGAATGACGGGATAGTCGCTGCGGTTCACCGCAGTGACGATCTCGCGCCCCAGACCCGGAATCGAGAAGAAAACCTCGATCAGGAAAGAGCCTATGAACACGCCCGGCAGGCCGGTGGCTACATTGGTCAGAATCGGGATCATGGCGTTGCGCAACACGTGCTTGAGCAAAATGGCATTTTCCGAAACGCCCTTGGCGCGCGCCGTACGCACGTAGTCCTGACCGATCTCATCGAGGAAGAAACTGCGGTAGAGCCGCGTCTGTGGCGCCAGGCTCACCAGCACGGCCAGAAACACCGGCAGCGGCGCGTAGGTAATCAGGTTCTTCCAGACGCTGTTGCTCCAGCCCTGCACTGGAAACCAGCCAAGCACAAAACCGAACAGAAACTGCCCGACGATGATGTAAACCAGAAAGCTGACCGACAGCGCCACTGTGGTGATGATCATGATGGCGCGGTCCGTCAGACTGCCACGAACATACGCCACGGCCAAACCCGCAATGATGGCCAGAATCACTTCGAGCAGCAGGATCGGAATCATGATGGTCAGCGTGGCTGGCAAACGGCTTGAAAAAATATCGGAGATGGCCTCGTTGGTGGTCCAGCTCTTGCCCCAGTTGAAACTGAAGATTTGCTGCACAAAGACCCAAAGCTGCTCCCACACCGACTTGTCCAGACCGAGCTGCGCGCGCAGGGAGGCGATGCGCTCAGGCGAAGCTTTCAGACCCGCCATGATCTCGACCGGATCGCCGCCAAAGAACTTGAACAGGAAAAAGATCAGCAGAATCACCCCCAGCAGCGTGGGGATCATCTGCCAGACTCGTCGCAGGATGTAGGAAAACATATTGTGTGACTTTTCGGGACAATGGCGTGAATATACTGACCGCTGCGATTATGCTTGCACCCGTACCGATAAGCACGGGTTTTTATGACCATGAAATTCAAATTTCCCCGCTATTTTTGCCTTGCCTGCCTGCTGCTGTTGGGCCTGGGTAGCGCGCCTGCGCAAACGAAAACACCAGAGAAGGTGTTGCGCTACGCATTTGAGATCGCCGAGACAGGGTTCGATCCGGCCCAGCTCTCGGACGCCTATTCGCGTATCGCCACGGAAAACATCTTCGATGCGCTCTACACCTATGACTATCTGGCGCGGCCAGCCAAGGTGATTCCCAATGTGGCAGAGACCATGCCTGTCATCAGCGATGACTTCCGGACCTACACAGTGAAAATCAAGCCCGGCATCTTCTTTGCCGACGACGCGGCTTTTGGCGGCAAGAAGCGTGAACTCACCGCCCACGACTTTGCCTACAGTTACAAGCGCATTTTTGACCCCAAGACCAAGAGCCAGCTCTACAGCGACCTCGAAGAGGAAAAGCTGCTGGGGATGGAAGAATTGCGACGCGAGGCAGAAAAACCTGGCGCGCACTTCAATTACGAGAAGGAGGTGGAAGGCATACGCGCGCTGGACCGCTACACCATCCAGTTCAAGATGCAGGAGCCGCGCCCCCGCTTCATTTACGCTCTGGCCGACTCCAGCATTTTCGGTGCGGTGGCGCGTGAAGTGGTGGAGAAGTATGGCGACAAGATCATGGAGCATCCGGTTGGTACCGGCCCCTTCAAGCTCGACCAGTGGGTTCGGTCCTCCAGGATGACATTTGTGCGCAACCCCAATTTCCGGGAAGCGTATTGGGAGGCCGAGCCGCCAGCAGACGATGCCCGCTCGCAGGAAATTTATCAACGGCTCAAGGGCAAGCGCATCCCTTTGGTGGACCGGGTCGAAATCTCGATCATCGAGGAAATCCAGCCGCGCTGGCTCTCCTTCCTGAGCAATGACCACGATTTTCTGATGTACCTGCCAGCCGCTTTTTCCTATCAGGCGATCCCGAACAACCGGGTGGCACCCAATCTGGCCAGGCGCGGCATCACGATGGAGCGAGTCGCTGCGCCTGATGTCACCGTGACCTACTTCAACATGGAGGACGCGACTGTGGGCGGCTACACGCCCGACAAGGTCGCACTGCGCCGCGCCATTGCACTGGCCTACAACACCGAAGAGGAAATCCGACTGCCACGGCGCAACCAGGCGATTCCGGCGCAAGGCCCCATGCAACCGACGACCTACGGCTACGACCCGAAATTCAAGACCGAGATGAGCGAGTTCAATCGGGCTCGCGCGGCCGCGCTGCTTGACATGTACGGCTATGTGGACAAGAACGGCGACGGTTGGCGCGAAATGCCCGACGGCAAGCCGCTGGTGCTGCAGTACTCGACGCAGCCCGACGCCGCCTCGCGCGAGCTGAACCAGATCTGGAAGAAAAACATGGATGCCATGGGTATCAAAATCGAGTTCAAGACCGGCAAGTGGCCGGAGCATCTCAAAGCTGCGCGCGCCGGCAAGCTGATGCTTTGGGGTCTCGGTTACGGAGCTTCCAGCCCGGACGGCGCGGGCGCTCTCGGTCTGGCCTATGGACCGAGCAAGGGTGAAGGCAATCTGTCCCGATTTGAAAATGCCGAATTTGACAATCTCTACCGCAAGCAGCAATTGATGGCCGACGGCCCGGAGCGCCTGGCCATCATGCAACACCTGGTCAAGATCATGGTCGCCTACATGCCCTATAAATTTTCCACGCACCGTATCCGCACCGACATGATCCAGCCCTGGCTGATAGGCTACCGGCGCCACCCCACGTCCAGAGGATTCTGGCGCTACGTGGACATTGATACCAGCAAGTTGCCGAAGTAAACAACACCATGACCGTCATTGCGAGCATATTTTTCGTCATTGCGAGC
>CAZZLB010000160.1:0-6765 GCA_964654655.1 uncultured Rhodoferax sp.
GTATTCAACTTGACCCACTCCGATACCAGGGACGACGAGGCAATTGCCGAGCCGCAAACGTAGGTCTTGAAACGCGCATCTTCAATCACGCCAGTCTCTGCGTTGACCTTGATCTGCAACTTCATCACGTCACCACATGCCGGTGCGCCCACCATGCCGGTTCCCACGGTGTCGTCCCCTTTTTCGAAGGAGCCGACGTTGCGCGGATTTTCGTAATGATCCACCACTTTTTCAGAATATGCCATGTTGCGTCCTTCTGTTCAGTTAATGCGCCGCCCACTCGATGGTGGAAATATCAATGCCGTCCTTGTACATATCCCACAGCGGACTGAGGTCGCGCAGCTTGGCGACGTTGAGCTTGATCGTTTCCACCGCGTAATCAATTTCAGCTTCCGTGGTCCAGCGCCCGATCGTCATGCGCAAACTGCTGTGCGCCAGTTCATCGCTGCGGCCCAGGGCGCGCAACACATAGCTGGGCTCCAGACTGGCCGATGTGCAGGCCGACCCACTGGAGACCGCCAAGCCCTTGATGCCCATCATCAACGACTCGCCTTCAACATAGTTGAAACTCATGTTGAGGTTGTGCGGAACGCGCTTTTCCAGGTTGCCATTGATGAACACCTGTTCGACATCCTTCAGGCCATCGAGCATGCGCTGGTGCAGTGCGCTGATGCGCAGATTCTCTGCGGTCATTTCCTCACGGGCAATGCGGTAGGCCTCACCCATGCCAACGATCTGGTGCGTGGGCAGCGTGCCCGAGCGCATGCCGCGCTCATGTCCACCACCGTGCATTTGCGCCTCGATGCGCACGCGCGGCTTGCGTCGCACGTACAAGGCGCCTATGCCCTTGGGGCCGTAGGTCTTGTGTGAGGTCAGGCTCATCAGGTCCACGGGCAGCGTGCTCAGGTCAATTTCCACACGCCCGGTAGCCTGCGCTGCGTCCACGTGAAAAATAATGTTCCTGGAGCGGCACAGCGCGCCTATAGCAGCAATGTCCTGAATGACACCGATCTCGTTGTTGACGAACATGACACTGACCAGAATCGTATCGGGACGGATGGCGGCTTTGAGCACATCCATGTCCAGCAGGCCGTCTTCCTGCACACCAAGGTAAGTCACTTCGAAGCCCTGACGCTCGAGTTCGCGGCAAGTATCAAGCACGGCCTTGTGCTCGGTCTTGACCGTGATGATGTGCTTGCCCCGGGTCTTGTAGAAGCCGGCGGCGCCCTTGAGCGCCAGGTTGTCGGACTCGGTGGCGCCGGAGGTCCAGACGATCTCGCGTGGGTCGGCGCCGATCAGGGCTGCCACCTGCTCACGGGCTTTTTCCACCGCAGCCTCCGCTTCCCAGCCCCACGCGTGGCTGCGCGACGCCGGGTTGCCAAAGTGCTGGCGCAACCAGGGAAGCATCGCGTCCACCACCCGCTCATCGCAAGGGTTGGTGGCACTGTAATCCATGTAGATTGGAAAATGGGGAGTGGTGTCCATGACGGTTGATCTCAGGTCTCGGAATACGTGTTACCCAGCGCGAAAACAGAGTTGGGGGCGTTAACGCGGGTCGGCTTGGTACCCGGCATTGAGAAGATGGCGCGCTTGAGCGTGGGTTTGTCCTCCACCCGCAAGCCTTTGGCCATCTGGTCATCAATCAATTTCTGCAAGGTCACCGAGTCCAGAAACTCGACCATGCGTATATTCAGCGCAGCCCACAAATCATGTGTCATGCAACGGTCGCCACCATCGCCCTGGCAATTTTCCTTGCCGCCGCAGTGTGTGGCGTCTATCGGCTCGTCCACCGATGTAATGATTTCGGCAATCGTGATGCCCTGCGGATTGCGCGCCAGGCTGTAGCCACCGCCGGGCCCACGGGTCGATTCGACCAACCCAGCACGGCGCAATTTGCCGAACAACTGTTCCAGATAGGAGAGCGAAATCTGCTGGCGCTGACTGATGGCTGCAAGCGTGACCGGCCCGCTGCTCTGACGCAAACCGAGATCGATCATTGCGGTAACCGCAAAACGGCCTTTGGTAGTTAGACGCATCGCCTGCTCCTGAGTTGAGATTTGGTTGACTATTTCGGTCAAGTATACCAAAAAGCCCCCGCACTTTGCTCAGGTAAGCAACTTGTCGCTGCCGGACGCGCCGAAGGCCTGCAGTTTGAGCAGCCCCAGTTGATCGCGCACCTGCGCAGCCTTCTCGAATTCGAGGTTTCTGGCGTGCTCCAGCATGAGTTTTTCGAGCCGCTTGATTTCGCGCGAAACGTCTTTTTCGCTCATCTCCTCGACCTTCGCGCGCTGCAGCGCATCGCGTTCCAGCTTCTGTGCTTCCTTGCCGGCTTTTTCGCTGTAGACACCATCAATCAGGTCCCGGACCTGCTTGACGATGGAGCGCGGCGTGATGCCATTCGCCAGGTTGTAGGTCACCTGCTTGGCGCGGCGCCGCTCGGTCTCACCGATGGCGCGTTGCATCGAGTCGGTCATCCTGTCGGCATACAGGATGGCTCTGCCCTCCAGATTGCGCGCAGCGCGGCCAATGGTCTGGATCAGCGAGCGCTCCGAGCGCAAAAAACCCTCCTTGTCGGCGTCCAGAATCGCCACCAGGGAGACCTCGGGAATATCGAGTCCCTCGCGCAGCAGGTTGATGCCGACCAGCACGTCAAAGACGCCGAGGCGCAGGTCGCGCAATATCTCAACCCGCTCGACCGTATCCACATCACTGTGCAGGTAGCGCACCTTGACGCCGTTGTCGCTCACGTATTCGGTCAACTGCTCGGCCATGCGCTTGGTCAGCGTGGTGATCAGCACACGCTCTTGCTTGTCCACGCGAATCCGGATTTCCTGCAGTACATCATCGACCTGGCTGGTGGCCGGCCTTACTTCCACTTCCGGGTCCACCAGGCCAGTCGGGCGCACCAACTGCTCCACGACCTGACCGGAGTGGTCTTTCTCCCACTGGCCGGGGGTGGCTGAAACCAGCACTGCCTGGCGCATGCGCTGTTCGAACTCTTCGAACTTGAGCGGCCGGTTGTCCAGCGCGCTGGGCAGGCGAAAGCCGTATTCCACCAGCGTCGTCTTGCGCGAACGGTCGCCGTTGTACATGCCGCCAAACTGGCCAATCAGCACATGGCTCTCATCCAGAAACATGATGGCGTCCTTGGGCAGATAGTCAGTCAAAGTGGCTGGCGGCTCGCCCGGCGCTGCGCCCGACAGATGGCGGCTGTAGTTTTCGATGCCCTTGCAATGCCCTACTTCGCTGAGCATCTCCAGATCAAAGCGGGTGCGCTGCTCGATGCGCTGCGCTTCCACCAGCTTGCCTTCGCTCACAAAGTGCTTGATCCGCTCCGCCAGTTCATCCTTGATGGTCTCTACCGCCGCCAGCACCTGGTCGCGCGGCGTCACATAGTGGCTGCTGGGGTAAACGGTGAAGCGCGGAATCCTTTGCCTGATGCGTCCGGTCAGCGGGTCAAACAGCTGCAGGGAGTCGATCTCATCGTCAAAGAGTTCGATGCGCAGCGCCATCTCGCTGTGCTCGGCCGGGAAGACGTCAATCGTGTCGCCGCGCACGCGAAATTTGCCGCGCGAAAAATCCGTGTCGTTGCGCTGGTATTGCATGCGCACCAGCTGGGCAATCAGGTCGCGCTGGCCCAGCTTGTCGCCAGCGCGCAGCGTCATCACCATCCTGTGATAGGCCTCGGGCTGGCCGATACCGTAAATGGCCGACACGGAGGCCACGATCACCACATCGCGACGCTCCAGTACGCTCTTGGTGCAGGACAGCCGCATCTGCTCGATGTGCTCATTGATGGCCGAGTCCTTCTCGATGAACAGGTCGCGCTGCGGCACGTAGGCCTCGGGTTGGTAATAGTCGTAATAGCTGACGAAGTACTCCACCGCATTCTTTGGGAAGAACTCGCGAAACTCGCTGTACAACTGCGCCGCCAGTGTCTTGTTGGGCGCAAATACGATCGCCGGGCGACCCAGGCGCGCGATCACATTGGCCATGGTGAAGGTCTTGCCGGAGCCGGTCACGCCGAGCAGCGTCTGGAACACCTCGCCATCCCGGATGCCCTCAACCAACTGATTGATCGCCTCGGGCTGGTCCCCGGCTGGCGGATAAGGCTGGAACAGCTCGAACGGCGAATCCGGGAAATGCACAAAGGTGCCGACGCGGGCCGGCTCGACCGGCTCGGAGCTTGCCATCACATGGGGGGGAGAGACGGGCATGAGTATTGATTTGGATCGTTGGCCATGCAAGCTTACCAGCCCTGAGCCAAAAGCAGCTTCGTTTGACCGGGAACAATTCAGCGTCTGACGGGATTGCCTAAAATCGCCCGGTTCACTGAACCCAGCCGCCTTTTTTCCTGCAAAGGTGCGCCTGCACTCACATCAACCACGAAGGATTTTGTTTCATGTCTCTCTTCACCGCTGTCGAAATGGCCCCACGTGACCCGATTCTGGGTTTGAACGAGCAATATGCTGCCGACACCAACCCGGCCAAGGTCAATCTGGGCGTAGGTGTTTATTACGACGACAACGGCAAGCTGCCGCTGCTGGCCTGCGTGCAAGCGGCTGAAAAGTCCATGATGGACAAGCCCGCCGCGCGCGGCTACCTGCCAATCGACGGTATCGTGGCCTATGACGCTGCCGTCAAGTCCATGGTCTTTGGTGCCGACAGCGAACCTGTAAAGAGCGGCCGCGTTGCCACTATCCAGGCGCTGGGTGGTACCGGCGGCCTGAAGGTCGGCGCCGACTTCCTGAGGCACCTCAACCCCAATGCCAAGGTACTGATCAGCGACCCGAGCTGGGAGAACCACCGCGCGCTCTTTACCAATGCCGGTTTCAAGGTCGAGTCTTACCGCTATTACGACGCCCAAACACGGGATTTGAACTTTGCCGGCATGCTGGCTGACCTGACTGCAGCCGCAGCGGGTACGGTGGTGGTGCTGCACGCCTGCTGCCACAACCCGACCGGCTACGACATCACGCCAGCACAGTGGGACCAGGTAGTGGCTGTGGTCAAGGCCAACAAGCTGGTCGCCTTTCTTGACATGGCCTACCAGGGCTTTGCCAACGGTCTGGCAGAGGACGGCGCTGCAGTGCAGAAGTTTGTCGACGCAGGCCTGACGTTTTTTGTGTCGACCTCGTTCAGCAAGAGCTTCAGCCTCTATGGCGAACGCGTCGGCGCACTCAGCGTGCTGTGCGAGAACAAGGAAGAAGCTGGCCGCGTGCTGAGCCAGCTCAAGATCGTGATCCGCACCAACTACAGCAACCCACCTACACACGGTGGCGCGATTGTTGCCGCCGTGCTGGCCAACCCCGAGTTGCGCGCCTTGTGGGAAAAGGAGTTGGGGGAGATGCGTGTGCGCATCAAGTCCATGCGCCAGAAACTGGTCGATGGCCTGAAGGCCGCCGGCGTGAAGCAGGACATGAGCTTCATCACGCGCCAGATCGGCATGTTCAGCTATTCCGGTCTTAGCAAAGACCAGATGGTGCGTCTGCGCAATGAGTTCGGCGTCTATGGCACCGACACGGGCCGCATGTGCGTGGCGGCCCTGAACAGCAAGAACATAGACCACGTTTGCGCGTCCATCGCCAAAGTACTCTGAGCCCCTGAGCCGTTCAGACGGCCCGCAGAAAGTTTGAGGCACACTAGGGCCTGAGTTCCACAACCCAGGCACCATGAGCAAGACCTACCTGCTGGCCATCGACAACGGCACCCAGAGCGTACGCGCCCTGCTGTTCGACCTGCAGGGCAATCTGGTCGACAAGGCCCAGGTGGGCATCGACAGCTACCAGTCGCCGCAACCCGGCTGGCTGGAGAACGACCCCGAAGCCTTCTGGCAAAGCCTGTGTGAGGCCTGCCAGCAGCTGTGGGCCAGGACGGCAGTACCCAAGACTGCCATTGCCGGCGTTGTCGTCACAACGCAGCGCGCCACCATGATCGCGCTCGACAAGCAGGGCAAGCCGCTACGCCCAGCTATCGTCTGGCTCGATCAACGCCGCGCCGACAAGATCCCCAAGTTGTCATGGTGGTGGAAGTTCGGATTCAAGGCCATCGGCATGATGGAGACGATCCGCTTCTTTCAGCACGAAGCCGAATGCAACTGGATCGCCGAGCAGCAAGCCGAATTATGGGCTCGGACCGACAAATTCCTGCTGCTCTCTGGTTACCTGAACTACCGCTTTACCGGCCGTTTTGTCGACTCCGTCGCGTCCCAGGTCGGCTACATCCCTTTTGATTACAGGAGGGGCCGTTGGGTCGGCAAGTTCGACTGGAAGTGGCAAGTGCTGCGCATCAAGCCCGCCATGCTGCCTGAACTGGTAAGCGCCGGCACCGTCATCGGAACGGTCAGCGCACAGGCAGCGCAAGACAGCGGCCTGCCGCAAGGCTTGCCAGTGATTGCCGGCGCCGCCGACAAAGCCTGCGAAGTGATAGGCGCAGGCTGCCTGACGCCAGAGGTCGCCTGCCTGTCTTACGGCACGACTGCAACCATCAACACGACCACCACGCGCTACCTGGAAGTAACGCGCTTCATCCCGCCTTACCAGGCCGCCATACCTGCGCACTACAACACCGAGATCCAGATCACACGAGGCTTCTGGATGGTGAGCTGGTTCAAGGAGCAGTTTGGCCTGCACGAGCGGCAGCTCGCGCAAGCTCAGGGCGTCACCCCCGAGAGCCTGTTTGACTCCCTGGTCAACAGCGTGCCACCGGGTGCGCAGGGCCTGATGTTGCAACCTTTCTGGAACCCAGGCATCAAGGTACCTGGCC